>DASQFO010000421.1:0-1875 GCA_035633095.1 Allosphingosinicella sp.
TGGTTCCGACCAGCCTCGAAGAAAAGCAGAGGCGCGCTCTAGCCCTTGGGGCCGCGATTGACAAGCCGTGCCGCGCCGCATTAGCCAAGGGCCACGCGAAGGTGCCGCCCGTCGAACGGCGGTGAAAATGGGAAGCCGGCGAAAATCCGGCGCTGTGCCCGCAACTGTAAGCGGAGAGCCCCTCCCCTCCAAGTGGGGAAGCGGCATTGACCCGCGAGCCAGGAGACCTGCCTTCGCCGTCGTCCGCGCCCGGCCGGGACCAGCCCGCGGTGCGTGGCGCCGCCTGGGCTTCCGGCTCAAGCGGCTCCTCCGAGGCGACATGTTGTGTGTCGTTACAGGAGGATAGCATGAGCATCTTATATCTGATTTCAGCAATCGCGGCGCAGCCCGCGGATCAACCCGTGCTTGTCACCGCCGCCCGTGAACCGGTCGCGGCCGAGGAAGCGGGCGCGTCGGTCACCCTGTTCGACGAGGCGGCGCTCGACGATCTGGCGTTGCCCGCAGCCGCCGATATCCTGCGCCTGTCGCCTGGCCTCAACGTGGCGACGACCGGGCCGAGAGGCAGCCAGACCCAGGTCCGGATTCGCGGCGCCGAGGCGAACCACAGCCTCATCTTTCTCGACGGCATCCGCTTCAACGATCCCGCCGCGGCCAACGAAGCCCGGTTCGAATTGCTGACCGCCGACGCTTTATCGCGGCTCGAGATCGTCCGCGGCCCGCAATCGGCGCTCTGGGGCAGCGAAGCGCTGGGCGGCGTGATCGCGGCCGAGACCGCCGACCCCTTCCGCGGCGGCGGCTTCGAGGGGATTGGGGAATATGGCAACCTCGACAGCGCGCGCCTGTCGGGCCGCTATGCGGCGCGCACCGGCGATGTCGGCATTTCCGCCTCGGCGGGGTGGCTGAGGAGCGGCGGCATCGACTCGTTCGGCGCCGGCGGCGAGCGCGACGGTTTCGACAATCGGGCGGCGAGCCTCAAGATCGAGGCGCGCCCGGGCGATGCACTCCGTCTCGGCGCGGTCGGACACTGGATCGCGGGGACGAGCGCGTATGACGGCTTCGATCCGCTCACCTTCAAGCGTGCCGGCACGCGCGACGAGACCGAAAGCCGGATCGCGGCGGTGCGCGGCTGGGCCGAGGGCCGGTGGGGAGGCTGGACGGTCAGCGGCGACGCCTCCTATCTCGACAGCGCCAACCGCAACAGCCTCGCCGGCGCGCCGCTGAACAGCACGTTCGGAGATAGGCTGACGCTAAGCGGCCAGGTCTCGCGCCGCTTCGGCGGGCACAGCCTGATCGCCGCGGTCGAGCACAGCCGGGAGGATTATCGCGCCCGCGACACCGTTTTTTTCGGCGGCACCGACCAGGATCGGGGCCGCAGCCTCACCGCCTTGGTGGGCGAATGGCGGGCGCGATGGAGCGAGGCGATCGCCACCGACGTCGCGGTCCGGCACGACAGCTTCAGCGCCTTCGCCGACGCGACCACGTGGCGCACGTCGCTGCTGGTGCGGCCGGCGCCGGGCTTGCGCCTCCACGCCGCTTATGGCGAGGGCATCGCCCAGCCGAGCTTCGTCGAGCTGTTCGGCTTTTTTCCCGGCTCGTTCGTCGGCAATCCGGGCCTGACGCCCGAACGATCGCGCGGCTGGGAAGCCGGGATCGGCTGGCGGGGCGGCCCGTTCAGCCTCGGCGCGACCCGGTTCTCGGCCCGGCTCAGAGGCGAGATCGTCGACGTCTTCGATCCCCTGACCTTCCTGTCGAGCAGCGCCAACGCCACCGGCAAGAGCCGGCGCGGCGGCGTTGAATTGAGCGCCGGTTACCGCCACGCCGGCTGGCTGAATGTCTCGGCCAATTACACCTGGCTCGACGCGGGCGAGCAAAGGG
>DASQFO010000422.1:0-3468 GCA_035633095.1 Allosphingosinicella sp.
GACCTCTAGCCCCTGGCGCGCCTGGCCTGCGCTGAACTCGAGATTGGTGAGCGACACGCCGTAAATCGAGAGCACCCCGAACATCAGGAACACCGAGAAGAGGAACATCGCCATCGGCGAGACGAACTTGGCGCGCTCGCCATGAACGTAGCGCCGTGTGAGGTCGCCCGGCCGCCAGACGAGCAGAGGCAAGGTCCGCCAGAATTTGCCGTCGAGGTGGAGCACGCCGTGAACGATATCGTGCGCGATCGCGCCGACGCTGCGGCGGACGCGCGCCTTCTGCCCGCATTGGCGGCAATAGGGACCGGCGAGATCGGCACCACAATTGAGGCAATTGCCGCCGACTTCCCCCGTGTGGTCGCCCGCCTCCGGCTCGACCGCCCGCGCGACCATGCCGCCGGTCACCGCTTCGCCGACCCCTTCCACGCCTGAGACCATCGCACCCCCCGCTTCATTTCATAATGGCTCAAGCGCGCGGAAGCGTCGAGGCCCTTCGCGCGCCGCCCTGGCCCATGCTATCGCCGGAAGATGACCTTGACCGGCCTTCTCGGCGGTTCCTTCAACCCGGCCCACCGGGGGCACCGGCGGATCAGCCTCGCCGCGATCGAGGCGCTGGGGCTCGACGAAATCTGGTGGCTGGTCTCGCCGGGTAACCCGCTCAAGGCCGAAGAGGGAATGGCGCCGCTCCCCGCGCGCCTCGCTTCGGCCCGCCGCGCGGCCCGCCGCAGCCCGATCCGCGTCACCGCGATCGAGCTGGAGCTCGGGACCGTCTACACCGCCGATACGCTCGCCGCTTTGGTCCGCCGCTTCCCCAACCGGCGCTTCGTCTGGCTGATGGGCGCCGACAATCTCGCCCAGTTCCACCTCTGGCGCGACTGGCGGAAGATCGCCCGCATTGTGCCGATTGCCGTGATCAGCCGCCCGGGCTATGATGGCCCCGCCCTCAAGGCACCCGCCTGGGGCTGGCTGCGTCGCTTCGTCCGGCCCGCGGCCATGGCTCGGAACTGGACGGAGTGGAGACCGCCGGCGCTCGTGCTGCTTCAATTGCCGTCCGATCCGACATCCGCCACCGCCATCCGCGCCGCCAATCCCGATTGGCACGAATCCGTCACACAATCGTTCCAACCCAAGGCCATACGCAACGGCAAGACGCGGCGGCCGCGATCCTAAGGAGGCAGTTTGCCCGAAACCCCAACCGCTCCGCACGACGACGGAGCCATCGAACGGGCCGAGGCGCTTCACGACCTCGTGCTTCGTTCCCTCGACGACGACAAGGCAGTCGAAATCGTCTCCATTCCCTTAAGCGGGAAATCCAACATCGCCGATTATATGGTGATCGCCTCGGGCCGCTCGACCCGCCAGGTCGCCGCCATGGCGCAGAAGCTCTCCGAGCGGATCAAGCGGGATCTCGGCCGCAAGGTCCGCGTCGAGGGCCTGCCGGTGGCGGACTGGGTGCTGATCGACGCCGACGACGTCATCGTCCATCTGTTCAGGCCGGAAGTGCGCAGCTTCTACAATCTCGAGAGGATGTGGGCGTTCGACGACAGCGCGCCGGCGGCGGCGACGCGGTAGTTGATCCTGCACATCATCGCGCGCGGGAAGATCGGGCGCGGGCCCGAAGCCGAGCTGGTGGAACGCTATTTGAAACGAATCTCGTGGCCGGTGAAGGTCACCGAGCTTCCCGAGCGCGGTGGCAAGGCCCCGCCGCCCGCCGACAATAGCGTCACCATCCTGCTTGATGAAAAGGGCCAGCCATTGGGCTCGGCCGAATTCGCCAAGACGCTCGAGCGCTGGCGCGACGGCGGCAGGCGCGAGGCGCGGTTCCTGATCGGCGGCGCCGACGGCTTTGGCGACGAGGATCGGGCCAAAGCCGACCTTCTCCTCGCCTTCGGCAAGGCGACCTGGCCGCACCTCCTCGCCCGCGCCATGCTGGCCGAACAATTGTTTCGCGCGACGAGCCTGCTTGCGAACCACCCCTATCATCGTGAAGGATAGGGAAATGCGCTTCATCCTTCTTCTGCCGGCCTTCGCGTTGCTGCTCGGCGCCGCGGCGAGCGCGCCGCGCGGCGGCGATATCGAGGCGCTGGCCCAGGCGCGACGCGAGGCGGCGGCGGCGACCCGCCGCTATCAGCAACTCGACGTCCAGGCGCGCCGGGCGACCAACGAGGCCGACCGCGCCCGCGCCGCGGCAGAGGCGCTCGCCGCCCGGATCGAAGCGGCCGAGGCAGATCTGACCGGGGCCGAGCGGCGGATCGCGGTGATCGGCGCGCTTCAGGGGGCGCAGCGCGCGCGCCTCGCCGAGCGGCAGGGGCCGGTCATACGACTCACCGCCGCGCTGCAGACCATGACCCGCCGGCCCGCCGCGCTCGCTCTGGTCCAGCCGGGCTCGGTGCGCGACGCCGTCCACGTCCGTTCGCTGCTCGCCGCCACCATGCCCGAAATCCGCCGGCGCACGGCCGTGCTCAGGGCCGAGGTCATGCGCAGCGCCGGCCTCCGCCGCGATTCCGAGGCGGCGCGCCAGGGCCTGCTCGCCAGCCGCGCCGCGCTCCGCGAGCGCCGGACCGCGCTGGCGGCGTTCGAATCCGGGCAGCGCGCCCGCTCGCAAGCGCTCACCGGCCTCGCGCTGACCCAGTCCGACCGCGCGCTCGTCTTCGGCGAGGAGGCGCAGACGCTGGCCGGGACGATCGGCACCCGCGACTATCAGGCCGCGCTGACGGCGAGCCTCGCGCGGCTCCCTGGACCGAGCCCGCGCCCCGGCCCCGCCGCGCTCCCGGCGGCCGCCGAGACGATTCCATACTCGCTGCCGGTCGAGGGCCGCCTCATCACCGGCGTCGGCGAGATTTCGGACGGCGGCGTCCATTCGCGCGGGCTCACCTTCGAAACCGCGGCCGGGGCGCGGGTGATCGCGCCCGCCGGCGGCCGGATCGCCTATGCCGCGCCGTTCCGCCGTTACGGCAACGTCGTGATCATCGATCATGGCCGCGGCTGGTCGACCGTCGTCACCGACCTCGCCGCGATCGAGGTCGCGCCGGGCCAGGCGGTGCGTCGCGGCACGCCGATCGGCCGCAGTGGCCAGGGGACGCCGCGCATCACGGTCGAGCTTCGCCGCAATGGCCGCCCCGTGCCGGTCGCACAGCTCGTCGGAGGTTGATCGGGAATCGAGAGTCGTTGTTGTTGCGGCACCGGCCCGCTCCCCCACCCATGAACCGCCTCTTTGGTCGGCTCCGGGGGAGCCAACCTGGCGGTTCATTCCCATAGGTTACGCTGTCGGGAGGCTGGGTGGGGGAGCGGGCCGGTGCCGTCTCTCTAGAAATAGCGTTCATCGAACGTTGCTTTTCGTCGGCCTAATATCCCTGTAAGAGCCGGCAACAGCTTCAGCAGGAACCCCATGAGCAACAAGATTCTTCCCGCGCTCGGTCTCGTCGGCGCGATCGCGTTCATCCCCGCGACCACCGCCAGCATGGCCCA
>DASQFO010000423.1:0-2332 GCA_035633095.1 Allosphingosinicella sp.
CTCGCACTATCCGTAGGCGCGTCCTGGCTCATCCCTCCCCTTGCGGGATCTGGCCGAAGGTGCCGCAGAAATCGGCAACCGTCGAAACCCAGCCGAAGAATTTCTCGACATTGTAGACGCTGGCCGCCTGGATGAAATCGGGGCCGAGATGGTGGGTCGCGTCCTCCAGCATCACCCCGAAATATTCGAGGTGGAAGCCGTCGCGCAACGTGCTCTCGACGCAGACGTTGGTGGCGATGCCGACGAAGACGATGTTGCGGATGCCGCGGGCGCGCAGCACGCTGTCGAGCTGCGAGTTGAAGAAGGCGCTGTAGCGGGTCTTGGCGAGCTGGATGTCGCCCGGCTGCGGCGCCAGCGCGTCGACCAGGGCATAGTCCCAGCCGCCCCGCGCAAGCAGCTTGCCCTGAAGCTCCGGCCGCGCGCGCATGGTCTTGAGCGCATTGGACTTGTGCCAATTGGGCGAGCCCGGCCCGCCCGCCTCGACATAGTCCGGGTCCCACCCGTTCTGGAGGTAGACGATTTGCACGCCCGCCGCGCGCGCCGTCTCCAGCACCTTGGCGATCTGACCGATCGTGCCGGCCGCGCCCCCGATATCGAAGCCGGCCAGATCGACGTAGCCGCCCGGCGATGCATAGGCGTTTTGCATGTCGATGACGACGATCGCGGTCTCCTCGACCGCGACCCGGATCGGCTCGGGACGCGCGGGGAGCGTGACCAAGCGGCCCTTCTTGGCAATGCTCGTATCGGCGGTCATTCACGGCCCCCTAAAGCCAGCCGCCGAATGTCCACCAGATGGGGGCCGCGCACAAGTCTTTAGGGCGAGACCGGAAAATTGCCGGCGAAGACGAAGTCCGAGATCGGCTTGCGGCCCGAGGGTGCCTCGCGGGCGCGCAGCTTCTCGTCGAGCATGGCGGGGTCGCCGATGCGGCCGATCACGCAGGCGGCCTCGAGCCGGTAACGGTCGGGGAGGCCCAGCTCGGCGCGGGCGAGATCGTATTGAATCCCGGACATGCCGTGGGCATGATAGCCCATCCGCGTCGCCTGCAGCGCCAGGCTGACCCAGGCGGCGCCCGTATCGAAGCTGTGCGTGCGCGAGCCGGCCGGGGCGCCCGTCTCCTTGTCGGTGGAGGGCAGGCTGTCGGAGACGATGTAGACGAGCACGGAGGCGGCGTGCGCCCAGCCTTGATTCCAGGGAATGAGCAGCGACACGAAGCGGTCCCAATCGGCGTCTCCTCGCTTGGCATAAAGGAAGCGCCAGGGCTGGGAATTGAACGCCGACGGCGCCCAGCGCGCGGCCTCGAAGATGGTGCGGAGGTCCCGATCGGGAAGGTCCGACCCGTCGAACGCGCGCGGCGACCAGCGTTCGAGGAAGAGGGGGTCTACGGGAAAGTCGGCCTGGCGCGGGGACATTGGCGGCTCCTCGAGGCGGATCACGCCTTGTCGATGAGGCGGGGCGCGCTGGCAAGGCGGTGCAGGAACGGGCCGAATAGGATCGCTATCTCAAGCCGGGCCTGCTATGTCCTTCGCATCACCTGCGTTTTTTAAGCAAGCGTCCCGTGACTGAGAGACACGCCTGTGCTCCCGCTTGCAGCAAGGCAATCTCCCATGGAAAAGAAATATTGGATTGGCCGCAAGCGCGCGGCGATGGCGATGGCGCGCGCGGCGACGACCGCCGAAGCGCGCCTCATCCATTACGACCTGGCCGGCCGCTACAGCATCCAGGCGGCGGTGAGCATCCCCTTCATGCTTCCGAGCAAGGGACCGGCAAGCCCGGGCGAAGGGGACGCCCTGCAACTTCCAATTCCGGCCTGGCCGCGCCCCGGCCGCACGTTCCGCGCGCCGCCCGGGCCCGGCCCGGCTTCGGGCGGTCGAGGCGGCAAGCGCGGGTGAACGACCCCTTCCGAAAGCGGGCCCGGAAAGGCCCGATCCTCTCGCCAGAGGAGGGCAAGAGGCAAAGCCGGGCGGTGCGCTCGGCGCAGGCGGCGCTGGGCAGCGTCGAGGCGGTGCGCGCCTTCCTCAACACCCATAACGAGGCGCTCGAAGGGCGTCCGATCGACCTCGCCGTGGCGAGCGAGGCCGGATTGGCGGCGGTCGAGGCGGCCATCGCGGGCGAGCACGCGCGCGCCCCGGGGAACGACCGGTGAGCCTGCACGACTGGTTCGGCCGCCACGTCGCGGATCTCAAGTTCAGCCATTGGGACGGCGGCTATTTCGTTACCCGCTGCACCTTGTGCGGCCGATCGATGGTCAAGCTTCCCGGTCTGCCGTGGAAGCTGCGCGAACGGCGGATTTGAGGCGCGGCCGGCGGACCAAAGCGGCAGCGCCGGGGCGCA
>DASQFO010000424.1:0-10491 GCA_035633095.1 Allosphingosinicella sp.
GATCACGGCGTCAGCGACCTGCCGGCCCTGCTCCGGCGCGGCGATATCCTGGTGTTCAACGACACCCGCGTCATCCCCGCCCAACTCGAGGGCCGGCGCGGGCAGGCGGCGATCGGGGCCACCTTGCACAAGCGCGAAGGCTCCCGCGCATGGCGCGCCTTCGTCCGCAACGCGCGCCGGCTTCGCGAGGGCGATCGCATCGATTTCGGCGCCGGCGTCGCCGCGGTCGCGAGCGAAAAGGGCGAGGACGGCTCGTTCCTGCTCTCGTTCGAGGGCGACGAGCCGGTCGAAACGCTGCTCGACCGGGCCGGAACCATGCCGCTGCCGCCCTATATCGCCGGCCGCCGGCCCGCCGACGACCGCGACCGCGACGATTACCAGACCATGTTCGCGAGGCGGGAGGGGGCGGTCGCGGCGCCGACCGCGGCCTTGCATTTTACGCCCGGCCTGATGGACGCGCTGGCGCAGGCCGGGATCGGTCACGAGATGCTGACCCTCCATGTGGGCGCCGGCACCTTCCTGCCGGTCAAGGTCGCGGACACGGCCGATCATGTCATGCACGCCGAATGGGGGCGGATCGCGCCCGGCACCGCCGCCCGGCTCAACCGGGCGCGCGACGCCGGCGGGCGGATCGTCGCGGTCGGCACGACCTCGCTGCGCCTGCTCGAAAGCGCGGCCGACGAGGCGGGCCGGATCGGGCCGTTCGAAGGCGACACCGCGATCTTCATCACGCCGGGCTATGCTTTTCGCGCCATCGACGGCCTCGTCACCAACTTCCACCTGCCGCGCTCGACCCTGTTCATGCTGGTCGCGGCGCTGATGGGAGTCGGGACGATGCAGGCGGCTTATGCGCATGCGATAAGCGCGGGATATCGCTTCTATAGTTATGGGGATGCGAGCTTACTGCTGCCGCAGTGACGGGTCCCTGTGCGGCGGCTGGGCTGGATTTGGTTCACGCGAAGGCGCGAAGGATGCGAAGGAGAACAGCCACCCTGAGGTGCGGAGGGGAGCAGTCACCGTGACTGTCTTCGACTCAGACCTATTCATAGAAGCTGCTGGTATCGACCTTGAGGCGGATCGCTTCGGCGTCGATGGCGAGCGGGTCACCGGCCGCGGCCCTCACCTTGGCACGATAGGGATAACTGTCGTCCGTCCGGAAGCCGATATCGTTCGCGACATCGGAATTGGAGCCATATTGGAGTTCGACCTCGACCTCGCCGGTGATCGCATGGTCGATGTGAGTCGCGTCGAGCCGCTTCACCTCGGTTGAACCCGGTGACAGTTACCTAACTGTCACCGTGACAGTGGAGGTAACTGTCACCAAATTGCGGCGGCCACGCCCGCTCATCCCTTCACTGGCTCTCGTGGCACCCGACTTGCGGCTGATCCCTGTTTTCTGTATGATGCCGAGATCTGTATAATCCGGAGTTTCGACATGAACGCGGAACGCGGCAAATTGGTCAGCGGCGGGCGCCTCCAGATCCCCGCCCGGGTGCGGCGCGAGTTGGGGCTTAAGGATGGCGACGCCGTGATCATGGAGACGGTGAAGGGCGAGCTGCGGGTGCGGCCTTATCGGGATGTCCTTGCCGGGATCACGGCAAGCCTGCGCCAATATATTCCCGAAGGCGTATCGCTTTCGGACGAGTTGATCGCCGATCGCCGCGCCGAGGCGGAGCGTGAGTGAGCATGTGCTCGATGCGTCGGCATTGCTCGCGGTCATGCTCGAGGAGCCGGGAGCAGAGAAGGTTCGTGAGCTGCTTCCGGGCGCGATCGTCGGGGCGGTCAATCTCGCCGAAGTCGTGGCGAAGCTGCAAGAGCGTGGCGCGCCTGACGAGAATATCGACCGGAACATCGCGAGGCTCGACCTTCCCGTCATTCCCTTCGACGCAGCGCAGGCCATGGCGGCGGGCAAGCTGCGCGCGCGCACTCGAAGCCTCGGCCTGTCGCTCGGCGACCGGGCGTGCCTTGCTTTGGCTATCGAGCGCGGGCTGCCGGCGGTCACGACCGATCGCGGCTGGGCGGCGCTCGATATCGGCGCCGAGGTGATCGTCGCGCGCGAATGAAGTTTCGCGGGTGGTCGGGCTCTGAATGGGGACAGTCAATAGACTGTCCCCTTGTGTCTCCGCTAAGCCGCACGGGTGACCTCGCCGCCGCGCTTCGCCTTCACCGTCGCCGCCACCGACGGCCGCGCCCGAACCGGCGTTATTTCGATGCGGCGGGGCGAGATCCGGACGCCGGCGTTCATGCCGGTCGGCACCGCGGCGACGGTGAAGGCGATGAAGCCCGCGGACGTACGCGCGGGCGGCGCCGACATCATCCTCGGCAACACCTATCATTTGATGCTCCGTCCGGGCGCGGAGCGGGTCGCGAAGCTCGGGGGCCTGCACGATTTCATGGGCTGGGACGGGCCGATCCTGACCTATTCTGGCGGCTATCAGGTGATGAGCCTCGCCGAACTCGCCAAGGTGACCGAAGAGGGGGTCGCGTTCGCCAGTCATCTCGACGGCACCAGGCACATGCTGACGCCCGAGCGCTCGATGGAGATCCAGGCGCTGCTGGGCTCGGACATCGTCATGGCGTTCGACCAGCTCGTGCCCACCAGCTCGACCCGCGACGAGCAGGCGGCGGCGATGGCGCGCTCGATGCGCTGGGCGAAGCGCTCGCGCGACGCCTTCGCCGGCGAGGGCGCCCAGTTCGGCATCCAGCAGGGCGGGCTCGACGAGGCGCTGCGCCGGGCTTCGGCCGACGCGCTGACCGAGATCGGCTTCGACGGCTATGCGGTCGGCGGCCTCTCGGTCGGCGAGGGCCAGGACGCGATGTTCGCCGTGCTCGATTTCGCCTGCGGCCAATTGCCGGGGGACTATCCCCGCTATCTGATGGGCGTCGGCAAGCCCGACGACATCGTCGGCGCCGTGGAGCGCGGCATCGACATGTTCGATTGCGTGCTGCCGACGCGGAGCGGACGGACGGGGCAGGCCTTCACGTTCGATGGCCCGATCAACATCCGCAACGCCAAATTCGCCGAGGACAAGTCGCCGCTCGACCCCGAGTCGCCGGTGGCGGGCTGGTCAAAGGCCTATCTCCACCACCTCGTCCGCTCGGGCGAAATCCTCGGCGCGATGCTGATGACCGAGCACAATTTGTGGTTCTACCAGCGGCTCATGCAGGAGCTGCGCGACGCGATCGGCGAGGGGCGGCTCGCGGCCCATGCAGCGGATTTCCGGGCGCGCTACCGGCGCGATGCCTAGAAGAGCCGCCTGGCCTGGGCTTCGTCCGAAATCAGGACCCGGCCGGGAGCGCGGCGCCGCAGCCTCGGCGCCAGCGAGGGGTTCGAGGCATAGGTTCGCCCGTCGAACCTCAGCCGCGCCTCGTGGGGAAGGTCCATGCCGCCGCCGCGGACGAAAACGGCGAGATCGCGCCAGCCGCGGTGGCGCGTGCTCAGCAGCCGGACCGGCGCGTTGACGATGGTGACCTCGGCGACCTCGCGCCAGGAGCCGCCCGCCGGCGTCAAGATATAGAGCGCGCAACCGCCCGAGCCGCAGAACAGGCCGGAATAGAGCGAGACCAAAGCCTCGTCGCGCCCGTCCCCGTTCAAATCCGCAAAGGCGCTGACATAGGAAGTGTCGGGCCATTCCGACCTGGCCTCCGCGAAAGTGGACCGAAGAAACGCACGCAGCGCCTCGTCTCGCGACCCCTGGGCGGTGGCGGTCGCCGGCGACAGGAGCGACGCGGCGAGGAGAAGCAGCGCGCCGCGCACGCTCAGGTCTGCACTAGCTGCCGAACCCTGTCCCGAGGAAGCCTGGGACCGGGCCGTTCCAGCCGTCGTCGGCCGTTTCCGCTTCGGGTTCGGGCTCGCGGCGGGGCGTGCGGGGCTTGCGCTCCTCCTGCGCCTTCGGAGGCGGGGCGGGGGCAGCCCCGGGCTCGGGCGCTTCGGCGCGGGGCTTGCGCTCGCGGCGGGGCCGGCGCGGCTCGCGCGGCTCCCTGGTTTCGCGCGGCGCGCGGAAGTCGCGGGGCGGCCGCGCCTCGCGCGCCTCGCGCGGCTCGCGCGCCTCGCCTGCTTCTGCCGCCGGGGCGGGGGCATCGCCCATCTCGGCGATCCTGGTGCCGGTGAGCTTCTGGATATTGTCGATCGATTCGGCGTCGGCGCCGGTCACCAGAGTGATCGCGACGCCGGTCTTGCCGGCGCGGCCGGTGCGGCCGATGCGGTGGACGTAATCGTCGGGATGCCAGGGCACGTCGAAGTTGAAGACGTGGCTGACGCCCTTGATGTCGAGCCCGCGCGCGGCGACGTCGGAAGCGACGAGGATGTTGATCTCCTCGTTCTTGAACCGGTCCAGTTCCTTGATCCGGTCCGATTGGGCCATGTCGCCCTGGATCTGGCCGACGTTGAAATGCCCGCGCTTCAAGCTGGTGGCGAGCTCGCGCACCGTGGTCTTGCGGTTGCAGAAGATGAGCGCGCTGCGGACCTCGGGCTTGCGCAGCATGTCGGCGAGCGCGTCGCGCTTCTTGCGCGGGTCGACCCGGATCATGCGCTGGTCGATCAGGAGGTTCGAGGAGGCCGGCCGCGCCACCTCGATCGACTTGGGATTGTCGAGGAACTTGTCGGCGAGCCGCTTGATCGGCGCCGGCATCGTTGCCGAGAAAAGAAGCGTCTGCCGCTGCTTGGGCAGCTTGGTGCAGATCTCCTCGATGTCGGGGATGAAGCCCATGTCGAGCATCCGGTCGGCCTCGTCGATGACGAGCAAGGAGCAGCCGTTGAGCATGATCTTGCCGCGGCCGAACAGGTCCATGAGGCGCCCGGGCGTGGCGATGAGGACGTCGACGCCTTTCTCGAGCGCCTTGATCTGGTCGCCCATCTGCACGCCGCCGATGAGCAAAGCCATCGAGAGCTTGTGGTGCTTTCCGTATTTCTCGAAATTCTCGGCGACCTGGGCGGCGAGCTCGCGGGTCGGCTCGAGGATCAGCGAGCGCGGCATGCGGGCGCGGGCGCGCCCTTGCGCCAATATGTCGATCATCGGCAGCACGAAGCCCGCGGTCTTGCCGGTGCCGGTCTGGGCGATGCCGATGATGTCGCGGCCCATCAGAACGCTCGGGATGCACTGGCGCTGGATCGGGGTGGGCTCGTCATAGCCCGACTCGCCGACCGCGCGGAGCAATTCGTCTGAAAGGCCAAGATTGGCAAAGGTCATGAAAGTTCCGGGAATGGGGCCCGCTCTTCGGCGCAGGCGCTTTGGGGAGGCGATTGTGCCAAGCGGCCTGCCTTGTCAAGCAGATGCCCTACGCGGCGCCTACGGCCGCGACGCCCTCAGGACGCGGAACTGGTCGATTTCGCAGGCGGCGCCGCTGCGCGAGCGGATCGAATCGCGATCGGCGCAGATTTGGCCGTCCTCGGTCGCGTTGACGTAGAAGCCCTGGTAGAAATCGAGCGCCGGGCAGCGCCGCTCGAGCCGGGCGCGGATGCGGCTGTTGTCGCGGAAGATGAGGTCGACGCCGTCCTGCCCCATGCGCGAGGCGCCGACGATGCGGCCGGCGGCGACGCAGCGCGGGCCGCGGCCTTCCTGCCAGCGGATCAGGGTCTGGCCGGCCGGCGTCACCCGCCTGATGCCGGCGGGCACGCGGATGATGATCTGCTCGCGCACCATGACCGACCCGCTTTGAACGGCACGCGGCCGCGGGCGCTGCTCGTCGCCGCCGGCGAAAGCGAGCAGCAGCAAAGCGGCGGCGCCGGCCTTGATCATCGGGATTGCTCCATTGCCGTCCCGCTTGGGTCGCCCCGCTTGAACATGCGATTAATTTGCCCCTCCCGGCCGCCACGCCTATTTCCAGGCGGCGATGCCTTATCCTCCCCAAGCCCTGCTCGACAAGCTCGCCGGCCTGCTCGGGCCGAAGGGCTTCACCCGCGAGGCGGCCGAGATGGCGCCCTGGCTCGACGACTGGCGCGGTCGCTATCATGGCGCGGCGGCGGCGATGCTCTCGCCCGCGAGCCGCGAGGAGACGGCCGAGATCGTTCGGCTGTGCGCCGATGCCGGGGTTGCGCTGGTGCCGCAGGGCGGCAACACCTCGATGGTCGGCGGGGCGACCCCCGACGCGAGCGGCGAAGCCCTGATCGTCTCGACCCGGCGGATGAACGCCATCCGATCGCTCGATCCGGCGGCGGGGCTCGCAATCTGCGAGGCGGGCGTGATCCTCGCCGATCTTCATGAGCGCGCGCTGGCGGTCGGCCGCCGCTTCCCGCTGACCCTCGGCGCGAAGGGCTCGGCGACGATCGGCGGCCTCGTCTCGACCAATGCCGGCGGCACCCAGGTGCTGCGCTTCGGGCCGATGCGCGCTTTGGTGCTGGGGATCGAGGCGGTGCTGCCCGACGGCGCGCTGTTCGAGGGGCTGGCGGCGCTCAAGAAGGACAATCGCGGCTACGACCTGAGGCAGTTGCTGATCGGCGCCGAAGGGACGCTCGGCATCGTCACCGCGGCGACGCTGAAGCTTGTGCCCGCGGTCGGCGAGCGGGTGGTGGCCTGGGCGGGGCTCGCAACGCCCGAGGCGGCGATGAAGCTGCTCCGCCACCTCGAGGCGACCCTGAGCGAGGCGATCGAAAGCTTCGAACTGGTCCCGAAGAGCGCGCTCGACCTCGTCCTCGCGCACATTCCGGGCGCGCGCCCGCCGCTCGCCGAGGCGGCGCCGTGGAACGTGCTGGTCGAGGCGGTCGCGCCGATGGCGGCGCCGGGCCCCGAGCGCAAGCTCTACGAGGGGCTGCGCTCGGCGCTCGAGATCGGGATCGTAACCGACGCCGCGATCGCCGCCAGCGAGGGCCAGGCCGAGGCGTTCTGGCGCTTGCGCGACAGCATCTCGGAGGCGGAGAAGAAGGACGGGCCGGCCGCCAAGCACGACATTTCGGTCGCCCCGGACATTATGGCCGGGTTCATGACCGGGGCGGCGGCGGCGGTGGAAGCGCGCTTCGCGGGCACGCGGGTCAACGCCTTCGGCCATCTCGGCGACGGCAACGTCCATTTCAACGTCCGCGCGCCCGAGAGCGCCGGCCCCGGTTGGACCGAATCGGCCGGCGAGGAGGTCAGCGCGTTCGTCCACGACCTCGTCACCGCCGCCGGCGGCTCGATCTCGGCCGAGCACGGCATCGGCCAGATGAAGCGCGCCGAATTCGCCCGGCTCGGCGATCCGGCGCGCCTCGGCGCGCTGCGCGCGATCAAGCGGGCGCTCGACCCGAAGGGTGTGATGAATCCCGGCAAGCTGGTACCACCCGACCCTCGGAGTCATCCCGGCGGAGGCCGGGACCCATGAACATCAGCGGGACTTTAGCAAGAGGCGGCGCGCTCGGCGCCTCTTCCTGCTCCTCGGAGTTCATGGATCCCGGCCTCCGCCGGGATGACTCATTGGTTGTCCGACTGGTCGGCGAGGAGAGCCTTGCACAAAAGCCCGTTCGCCCATAGAGGGTTGCGCTGAAATCCGCGGCCGCGCGAGCGCCGCTCCCTAGACCCGATGGAGACTCCCTTATGGCGACCCAGCCGCCGCCCAATTTGCCGCTCTTCTACAAGAATCTGCAGCCGCTCTCGAGCTCGCTCCACGCCGGCTACAAGACGCGGCCCAGCGACAAGGCGCCCTATCTCGCCACCGCCAACGCGATCCCGCTGACGATCGACGAGTTCATTTCGGCCCAGCGCCATTATCCGATCGTCTTCTCGTCGGGAGAGATCGCGGTGCCGCTGGCGCTGATGGGCCTGAACGAGGGCGTCAACGTGTTCATCGACGAGGAGGGCAAGCCCCCCCACCCGGTCTACATCCCGGCCTATGTCCGCCGCTATCCCTTTCTGCTCGCCCGCCTCGACCAGAAGGCCGAGGAGCTGTCGCTCTGCTTCGATCCGACCAGCGAGCTGATCGGGGAGGGCGGCGAAGGCACCGCCCTGTTCGAGGACGACAAGCCGAGCGAAGGGCTGACCGCGGTCCTCAAATTCTGCGAGGAATTCGAGATCGCCGCCCAGCGGACGAGCGCGTTCGTCAAGGAGCTGCAGGAGATGGACCTGTTGATCGACGGCGAGGTCACGATCCAGCCCGGCGACGCCGCCAAGCCCTTCATCTATCGCGGCTTCCGCATGGTCGACGAGGAAAAGATGCGCGAGATGAACGGCGACACCTTGAGGAAGCTCAACCAGAACGGCATCCTGCCGCTGATCTACGCCCATCTCTTCTCGCTGCCGCAGATTCGCGACATTTTCAGCCGCCAGCTGGCGCTGGGCAAGGTGCCCGAACAGCTCCAGTCGATGGCCCCGGCGGGCGCCGCCTGAGGGGGACAGTCACGAGCGACTGTCGCCGGCTTGAAACCGTAAAATCGCTTCCTATTTGAGGATCAGCGCCGCCGTTTCCCCCCTTCGGCGGCCGCTTCGCGCCCCTTCGCAAGCGGGGGCGCGCCTCCCTGAACCTGGCCGCTCCACGAATTTCGTGGGGCGGTCTTTTTGTTTGAAACTTCCCTCCCCCTTGATGGGGGAGATGAGCAGGTCGCCATGCCTCCCAGGCATGGCTTCGGATCGCGGGGCGATCCGAACCTGCTCATGGGTGGGGGTGAACGCTTCCGCCCGCACGGAGCGGGTCTCGCAGGTTCACCCCACCCCAACCCTCCCCATCAAGGGGAGGGGGGAAGAGGGCTATTCCGCCGCGATAGCTTCAGGCGGCCTCAGCAGCCGCGCTTCGAGCGCCTGGACCAATGCCGCGATCAGGCGCGAGACGCCCTCGAAGCCGGGCCCCGGGGTGCGCAGGTCCCGGTCGAGATAGGCCGAGCGGTCGATCTCGATCTGCAGAGCGTGCACGCCCTCGCGCGGGCGACCGTGGCGGGCGACGATATAGCCCCCGGAATAAGGCGCGTTGCACGAGGCGCGGTAGCCGAGCGCGCGCGCCGCCGCGAGCGCCGCATCGAGCAGGTCGGCGGCGATCGTCGTCCCGTGCCGGTCGCCGAAGACGATCGCGGCGAGGTCCGCGCCCTCGCCTTGCGGCCGCGGCCGGGGCGGCATCGAGTGGCAATCGAGCAGCACCGCCTCGCCGAAGCGCATCCGGGCATGGTCGAGCGCCGCCTCGAGCGCCGCATGATAGGGCGCGTGGATGCTCTCGACCCGGCGAATAAGCTCCGCGCGCGGAATCCGCTCGCGCCAGATCGGGCCCGACCCGGCGATTCGCGACGGGATCAGGCCGAGCCCGCCGCGGGTGCGCGCCGACTGGACCAGCGCCGCCGACGGCAAGGTCGGGGTGACCAGCGACGGATCGATCTCGCGGGCGTCGCGGTTGAGATCGATCTCGGCGCGCGGCGCCCGGGCGATGAAGGCGGTCGCCCCGGCGGCGGTGGCGCGCCAGACCAGGCGGTCGACGAGCCGGTCCTCGAGCGTCTCGAGCGCCGACTGGTCGAGGCGCGCCGCCTTGAGCAGATGCGGCCGGTAGTCGCGCCCGGCATGGGGCACCGAGAGGATGACCGGCGAGACCGGCCGTTCGGGGCCGATGCGGAAGAAAGGCCGGGGCTCAAGCGTGGACGGGGGCTCGGTCATGGTCGCCCCACAACTAGGCCCGGTCTGGGACGGGTGCAATCGCGCGCGATCGCCCGGCTGGAAAATCGCAATGCGTTCGCGCATAAGGCTGGCCAAGGAGCGCGCATGCTGAGAATTCTCCTCGCCGAAGACGACGATTCGATGCGGGTCTATCTGGCCCGCGCGCTCGAGCGGGTCGGCTATGCCGTCACCGCCGTCGACAACGGCGTTGCCGCCATCCCGCTGCTCGAAAGCGAGCCGTTCGACCTGCTCCTCACCGACATCGTCATGCCCGAGATGGACGGCATCGAGCTGGCCCAGAAGGCGGCCGGGATCGCGCCCGACATCCGCGTCATGTTCATCACCGGCTTCGCCGCGGTCGCCCTCAAGGCCGGCCGCAACGCGCCGGAGGCCAAGGTCCTCTCCAAGCCGTTCCATTTGAAGGACCTCGTCGCCGAGGTCGAGCGGATGTTCATGAGCGAGGACCAGCACGGAAGGTTGTAGGGGCGGCCGGGGTTGCGCCCCGCCTGACCCCTCGCTACATCGCGGGCCGCGTGGGCGTGTAGCTCAGTGGTAGAGCACTGTGTTGACATCGCAGGGGTCGCAAGTTCAATCCTTGCCACGCCCACCATATAATTCTCTTTTCCCCTCAAGAGGTTGGGTGCCGGTTTCCGCAGAAACGGAAACCGGCCAACAGCCTCGACCGGGGCGCAAAACGGGGCGCTACGATGGCGGCGCCGGCCTGGCCTGGCGGCGCCGATCGCGAGCGTGGCGAACGGCAGCTAACGACCCATTAAGCCCGGGCGAAGATGCAGCTATCCAACTCTTTGAAAACGTCCATATCATTCGTAACGTAGGTGGACAGGACTATCTTGAAGGAGTCGGCATTAACGCTACCTTTGATGTTGCAGAAGTTCCTGATGCGGGCGGTTTCATCCTTCAGGTTCTGGTTGACGATGTCATTGACGAAGAG
>DASQFO010000425.1:0-1625 GCA_035633095.1 Allosphingosinicella sp.
GAAGGGAGACCCCGCTCATAGGGGCCGGGGATGTCGATATAGGCGAAATTCTGCCTGTTGTAGGGCGGCGATTCCTCGACCTGCGCCGCCTCGGTGCCGGGGATGCTGACCAGATCCTCGCGGACCAGGAAGTCGCGCAGCCGGGCGAGCTGCGCCCGGGCCCCGGCGACCGGGCCGCCTTCGGACTTGCGCGCGTTCATCCGCTCCATGCAGTCCGCGATGGCGGCGCCCGGCGCGAAGCGCGCGCAGGCCGCCCGCAGCGCCTGCTGGTTGCGGCGCAGATCGGCACGCCCGATCTCCTCGAGCTGCCCGAGCGGGATATCGACCATCTCGGTGTCGCGGACCATCTGCGCGAACCGCTCAGGCCCCAAAGCGAAATCCTGGGTCGCGGTGCGGCGCTGGCCCTCCAGCCAGTCGGCGAGGCCCGACATCGCCCGCGCCGCCTCGCGCGCGGCGCCGCGAAGCTCGGCCTGGAGCGCGGGATTGCGGACCTCGGCGAAGGCGCGCGTCCCGTCCCCCGGATAATATTCGGCGAAGCCGCCGAAGGCCGATTTGCCATAGTCGATGAAGCTCAGCGGCAGCGGCGTTCTCAAATTGGCGCGGATCTGCTGGGCCGCGCGCGGGATGGCGCGCAGATAGGCGATGAACGCGCGCAGCCTCACCTCCGGCGGCGCATAAAGCCGGGTCACGTAGGCCGAAGGGTCGAGCCCGTTGTTCATGTAGAAAGCGGGATTGGTGTGCGGCTGGTCGGCCGTCGCGAGCCAGAACAGGGCGCCGCGCGAGCGCGCGATCAGATAGTCGCGCTCGAACCTCTGCGCGCGGGTCAGCCGGCGCGGGTTGAACGCCTCCGCCGCCGCGATCGCGCTGCGCAGCCGCGACATTTCGGACTGCAGCCCGGTCTCGCTCCAATCGGGCAGCCGGCCGTCATATTCGTGCCGGCCCTGGCCGACCGCGAAGGCCGGATTGGCACGGAACTCCTGCTCGATATAGCGCGCGGAAAAAGCGGCCCATGACTCGCGCGTCTCGGTTCGGGTCGGCTGGGCCTCGGCAATTCTCGCCGAGGAACCCGAAATGGCGAGCACCGCCGCCGCCGACATGAGGAAAGAGGTGAATCGAGACGCCATCGCTGCCTCCGCGTTCGCGAATCCCACCCACCGCGCGCGCTTCTGCACCGAAATGCGTGCCGGCGCCAGCGCAAGACTTTTCCAATGTGCGGGCGCCGCTTGGGAGAAAGATGCGCAGGCGGCGATCGAACGGCGCTTTCGCCAATCGCGCGGTTGAAGCGTCCGCCGCAGCGGCTTAACTGCCGGTTCAATGTCCGACGCCTCGCCCTTCCGGTATCGCGACTATCGCGCGTTCTGGCTGGCGCGGCTGACGAGCACGATCGCCAACACCATGCTGGTCGTCGTCATCGGCATCCACGTCTACGACATCGCCCGGCAGACGATGGGCATCCACGAAGCGAGCTTCTGGCTCGGCATGATCGGCCTTGCCCAGTTCCTGCCCTTGTTCCTCCTCACCCTGATCGCCGGCTATGTCGCCGACCGCGTCGACCGGCGCTGGATCGTGCGCGTGAGCCTGGCCGCCGAGATGGCCGGCGCCGCGGGGCTCGCGGCCATGGTCTG
>DASQFO010000426.1:0-1542 GCA_035633095.1 Allosphingosinicella sp.
GCATATTTCGAGTTTTATCGAAACGTGGAGTCTCGGCGGATGCACGCGGCAATGGCGGTTTCAGCGCTCGGCGCGCTTGCCCAGGAGCATCGGCTCGCCCTCTACCGGCTGCTCGTCCAGGCGGGGAGCGCGGGCATGGCCGCGGGCGCGATCGCCGAGGCTTTGGGCGTCCCGAATTCGTCGCTCTCCTTCCACCTCGCCCAACTCAGCCGGGCGGGGCTGATCCGGCAGCAGCGGCGCAGCCGGTCGCTCATCTATTCGGCCGATTATGGGGCGATGAACGCGCTCGTCGGCTATCTCATGGAGAATTGCTGCGCGGGCGCCGGCTGCGCGCCCGATGCCGCGCCCGCTCAACCCGAAAGGAAATCCGCATGAAGCGTCTGCATGTCCATGTCGGGGTCAGCGATCTCGACAACTCGATCGGTTTCTACTCCACTTTGTTCGGCGCGCAGCCGACCACGGTAAAGGGCGATTATGCCAAGTGGATGCTCGACGATCCCCGCGTGAACTTCGCGATTTCGAGCGGGAAGCATGCGCGCAAAGGGATCGAGCATCTCGGCATCCAGGCCGAGGATGGCGCCGAGTTGGCCCAAGTCTATGGCCGGCTGAAGGGTGCCGGCCGGCCGGTGCTCGAGGAAGGCGAAACGACCTGCTGCTACGCCCAATCGGAGAAGAGCTGGGTCAGCGATCCCGACGGGGTGGTCTGGGAAGCGTTCCACACCATCGGCGAGGCGACGGTCTACGGCGACAGCCCGGCCCTCGACGCGCTCGACATTGAAGCCGCGCCGGAGGCGGCATCCGCCCCATGCTGCGGTCCGGCCGCGTCCGCGTGACAGCCTTGCCGGGCCGGCCGCCGCTGACGCGCCGGCTGGCGGCGGAGGGTCTCGGAGCCTTCTTCCTGTTCGCCGCGGTGATCGGCTCGGGCATCATGGCCGAGAATCTGGCCGGCGACGACGCCGTGGCCCTGCTCGCCAACTCGATCGCGACCGGGGCGATGCTGTTCGTGCTGATCACCCTGTTCGGGCCGATTTCCGGCGCGCACATGAATCCGGCGGTGAGCCTGGTCGCGGCGGCGCGGGGCGATTTGGGCTGGGGCGACGCCGGCGCCTACATCCTCGCGCAGATCGGCTGCGGCATTTTGGGCGCCTGGGCGGCGCACCTGATGTTCGATCTGCCGATCCTGCAGGTGTCGGCGAAGGCGCGGACGGGGCTCGGCCAGTGGGCCGGGGAAGCGATTGCGACGTTCGGCCTGATCCTGACCATAATCGGCACAATGCGGTCCCGGCCGGCCTGGGTCCCGGCGAGCGTGGCGCTCTACATCATCGCCGCTTACTGGTTCACCTCCTCGACCAGCTTCGCCAATCCGGCGATCACCGGCGCCCGCAGCCTCTCCGACAGCTTCGCCGGGATCGCGCCTGCAGACGTGCCGCCGTTCATCGCGGCGCAGCTCGCCGGCGCGGCGCTCGCGGCGGTGGCCGCCGGCTATATGTTCAAGGCCGGACCGGGGCCCGTCACCAGCCAATAGCCGACGCCCGCCAGAGC
>DASQFO010000427.1:0-2358 GCA_035633095.1 Allosphingosinicella sp.
CAGGCGCAATGTCTGCCCGGGCTGCATGCGACGCGAGACCGCTGCGCCGCGCTGCGCGATCACCTCGGTGGGGACGGCGAGCGAGCGGTAGAACATGTCGCGCATCGCGGCATAATCGGCGCGCTGGCTGCGCGCATAGGCCTCGGTCGGAATGCCGCCGGTCTGGCCGATGTCGATGGAGCGGGCGCGCTTGGCGGCGAGCGCCTGGGTGGCCGGCTGGCCCGCCTGCCGCGCGATGGTGAGGCGCTCCTCGGGCACGTCGGCGTAAAGCGTCGGATCCTGGACCGACCCGGCCGAGATGAACACGTCAGCAGCCTGGATGAGCGCGAGTTGGGCGCGCGGCCCCTGGCGAAGGTAGTCGAGAGGCACCTCGGTGAAGGCACGCCGCTCGGCGCGCGGGAAGTTCACCGTCACGATGGGCTGGCCGCCGGCGAGCAGCACCTCGGCCTGGAGCGCCTCGAGCAGGTCGCGCTCCTCGACCGACCCGCTGATCAGCACGACCTCGCCGGGCCGGACCGCCGCGGATTCGGTCACCACACGGCGGGCGATGGCGCCATAGTCGACGGCGGCGGCGATGGTCTGGGCGTTCGCCGGCATGGCGGCGGGCGCGAGCGGCATCGCGAGAGCGGCCGCGACGGCGATCTTCAGGCGCGACGGGCGGTTCATCATGATCAAGTCCCCTGGTTCCGACTTAGCTGGCTTGGCTGGGTGGTTCGAGGACGCATACAGGCACGCGAAAGCGCGGCCAAGAGACTAGCATGGTGGTCGCCCAACATTTCCCCTCCCCCACGATGGGGGAGGGTTTATGTCAGGGAATTGGGCCTAGCGGCAGCGGATGTCCTGGCTGCGCTCGACCTGGCGGCCGAGCAATGCGCCGAGCACGCCGCCGACCACGGTGCCGGTGGTGCGCTCGCCGCGGGTGTCGACGCCGCGGCCGACCAGCGCGCCGACGCCGGCGCCGATGACGAGCCCGGTGGTGCCGTCGCTGCGGCGGCAATAATAGCGGCCGTCCGAACCGCGATAGACCTCGTCCTCAGCGGTGAGGTAGCGCTCCTCGTAGCGCTCGTCCTCGCGATAATAGCGCGAAGGCTCCCAATCGCGCGAGTCGTCGCGGCGCCAGCCGTAGCGCTCGTCATAGCCGCCGCCGCTGTCGCGATAGCCGTCGCGATAGCCGTAGCCGCCGCGGCCGCGTCCGCGTCCCTGGCGGGCCGCCTCGTAGCGCTGACGCTCGCGCTCGTAGATGGCGCGCTCCGAATCAAAGCGGCGCTGTGCCTGCTGAAAGCGCTGCTGCTCATAGCGGGTCTGCGCCGAGGCCGGCGCGGCCGGCGCGGCGATCGCGATGGCCGAAGCGGCGAGCGCGAGCGCGAACATGGTGGTCTTCATTCCTGATCTCCCTTTACGCGATACATTTATACGCAAGGGCTATACGCGGCAGCGATGATGTCGGTTCCGACATGACCGAAGAAGAAGCACCGCGGCAGGGGCACACCGGCCTCGGCTCTCCCGGCCGTTTGACACGCGCGCGGCGCTGACGCAGCATCGTAAGGGCGTGGGGACAGCCATCGGGGGGAAGCGAATGACGATGTATCGGACCAGGGGACAAAGCGGACCGATCGCCGGGCGAGGCGCGGGCGACAATATGCTGTCGCGGCGCCGTTTCACGCAAGGAGGCCTCGCCTCGGCCGGGCTGCTGCTGTCCGGGCCGGCGCTGGCGCTGCAGGCGCGCGAGCCGACCGCGGAATCGCCCTTGGGGCCGTTCTATCCGGTCAACCGGCTGGCCGAGAACGATATCGACCTGACCCGGCTCGCGGGCCGTTCCGAGCGCGCGCTCGGCGACGTGATCGAGATTTCCGGGCGGGTGCTCGACATGCGCGGTAATCCGATCGAGGGCGCGGTGCTCGAGCTGTGGCAGGCCAATGCCGCGGGCCGCTACATGCACGAGAGCGACATCGCGACGGCGCCGCTCGACCCCAATTTCCAGGGCTATGCGACGCTGAGGACCGACGCCGCCGGCGACTGGCGGATCGTGACGATCAAGCCGGGCGGCTACGATTCGCCGATCGGCCAGCGCACCCCGCACATCCATTTCATGATGCAGGGCCGCAGCCACCGCAACGTCGCCCAGATGTATTTCGCCGAGGAAGGCCCGGCCAACGCCCTCGACCGGCTCTACCGCGACCTCGGCGAAGCGGCCCGCACCTCGATCGCGACGCGGGACCCGGCCGATCGGGCGAAATATCGCTGGGATATCGTGATGATGGGGTGAGGGCGTACGCTGTCGGCGATGGCGGAGCTGCCCTGAGGATCGGCGGAGCGCTTTTTCACGGGCAGTGGGATTGACGAGGCCGGCGCCGCCGT
>DASQFO010000428.1:0-3411 GCA_035633095.1 Allosphingosinicella sp.
AGCCGCTGGCTCACCGCAGGCGAATGGCGCCGGCGCGGCATCGCCAGCGCGCTTCCCGATAACGCGCTCGCATCGCTGCTCGAGCCCGACGGGCCGGGCCGCACCGCTTATCTCCTGACCAACAATTACCGGGTGATACTCGACTATAATTGCTCGAACTTCTACGCGCTGACCGTGGCCCTGCTGGCCGATTCGGTTGCCCGCTGACTTCAGGGATTTCTTCCAGGATATGACTCGCAAGCCATTGTATCTCCTCGCCTCCGTAGCCGCCCTCGCCATGCCGGCATCGGCCGCCGCGCCGCCCTTCGAAACGCCGGCGAGCGTCGCCTACATGGTCGATCTCTCGTCCGGGGCGGTGCTCTACGCCAAGGATCCCGACCGCCGCATGCCGCCGGCCTCGATGGCGAAAATGATGACGACGCACGTCGCCTTCGACCTGATCAGGCGGGGCGAGCTCAATCCCGACAAGATTTGCACGGTGCGCCCCGAAACCTGGCGGCGCTGGCACGGCGACGCCGCGGGCTCGACCATGTTCCTGCGCGCCGGCGAGCAGGTCAGCGTCCGCAATCTCCTGCGCGGCATCGTCATCGCCTCGGGCAACGACGCCGCGGTCACCCTCGCCGAATGCATTTCCGGCACCGAGGCCGCGTTCGTCGCCCTGATGAACCGCCAGTCGCGCGCCATGGGGCTCGCCAATTCCCACTGGGGCAATCCGGTCGGCTGGCCCGACGGTGGGATCACCTATACGAGCGCGCGCGACCTCGCCACGCTCGCGGTCTCGACGATCCGCGACTATCCGGCGCTCTACCGCGAATATTATCCGGTGCGCGAACTCACCTGGGGCACCACCCTGGGCACCAACCAGCCGATCACCCAGCCGAACCGCAATCCCTTGCTCGGCCGCGTCGCCGGCGCCGACGGGCTCAAGACCGGCCATACCGCGGAGGCCGGCTACGGCTTCACCGGCTCGGCCGAGCGGGGCGGGCGCCGCATCGTCATGGTCGTCGCCGGCATCGCCGATCCGGGCGGCTATGCGCGGCGCGGCGAGGAATCGGTCCGCTTCATGGAATGGGGCTTCAACGCCTGGCAGTCGCGGCCGCTGTTCCGCCAGGGGCAGCGGGTCGGCGAGGCCCGGGTCCAGCTCGCCGGCGTCTCGGGCGTCGGCCTCGTCGCCCCGCGCAACCTCGCCGTCACCTATCCCGCCGGCATGGGCCGGAACCTGCGCGCCCGCATCGTCTACCAGGGTCCGGTTCGCGCCCCGATCGCCCGGGGCCAGCATATCGCCGATCTCGTCGTCGCGACCGAAGGCATGCCGCCGCTGACCATGCCGCTCGTCGCCGAAGCCGCGGTCGCCGAGGCCGGCTTCTTCGGCCGCATCTGGTTCGGGCTGAAGAGCCTCATCGGCGCGGCGTGAGGGGAAAGTTCATCAGCCTTGAGGGCGGGGAGGGGGTCGGCAAATCCACGCAAGCCAAGGCGCTGGAAGCCGCTCTCCGGGAACGTGGCATCGACGTCCTAGAAACCCGTGAACCGGGCGGTACTCCGGCAGCCGATCAGATCCGCGCCCTGCTGCTAATGGGTGACGAGCAGCGCTGGACACCGCGAGCCGAAGCGCTGTTGTTCGCGGCTGCGCGCTCAGATCATGTCACTCACGTGATCAAGCCGGCCCTTGAGCGGGGCACCTGGGTCATCTCTGACAGATTTTTAGACAGTTCAATCGCTTATCAGGGCGGCGCCGGGGGCCTTGGCTTTGACATGATTCGCACGCTTCATGACATTGGCAGCGAGGGCATTCTTCCCGACAGAACTTTGCTGCTCGATTTGCCGACGGATGAAGCTGATGAACGCGCTGCACGGCGCGACCTCTTCAATCCCGATCTCATCGGGCGGCGGGGCACGGACTATCATCATAAGGTAGCGGAAGCGTTTCGCGCGCTTGCCGATGCGGAGCCCGACCGGTTTCGCGTAATCGACGCCAGCGGTCCTCCGACGCAAGTCACACGAAGCCTTTTCGCGGCGATCGAGGACCTGCTGTGACCCCCCTTTACGGCCACGACGAAGCCGTCGCCGCCTTCCGCGCCGCGCTCGATGCAGGCCGGCTCCACCATGCCTGGCTGCTCGCCGGCCCGGAGGGAATCGGCAAGGCCCTGTTCGCCGACAAGGCGGCGCTCCGCGTTCTCGCCGGCGCCTCGCGGCAGCCGCTCGAGACCGCCGGCCTCGACGTTCCCGACGATCATCCCGCGGCGCACCTCGCCGCGGCCGGCAGCCATCCGGATCTGGTGCGGCTCGAGCGGCTGACAAAGGAGGGCGGCACCGAGCTCGCCCGCTCGATCAATGTCGATCAGGTCCGCGGCCTCCAGCGCCTGTTTTCGACCACGACCTCGATGTCGCCCTGGCGCGCCGTCGTCATCGACGCGCTCGACGATCTCGAGCGCAACGCCGCCAACGCGCTGTTGAAGAATCTCGAAGAGCCGCCGCCGAACACATTGTTCCTGCTCGTCAGCCATTCGCCCGAGCGGCTGGTCGCGACGATCCGCTCGCGCTGCCGGCTGCTGCGCCTGTCGCCCTTGGGCGATGACGCCATGACGTCGGCCCTGCGGGGCGCGCTTCCCGACGCGGACGAGGACGAGATAAGGGCGCTGGCCGAGGTGGGCGAGGGCGCCCCGGGCCGCGCCGTCGCCTGGCGCGGGCTCGACATCGGCGCGCTCGACAAGGCGATGGAGGCGCTGGTCAAGAGCGGCGACCCGGCCAACGCGCGCCGCTCCGCGCTTGCCCAGAGCCTGTCGCTCAAATCCGCGCAGCCGCGCTACGAGGCCTTCCTCGCCCGCGCGCCGTCGCGGATCGCCGCGGCCGCGCGCACCCGCGCCGGCGGCTCCCGCGCCGAGGCGCTCAAGCTCTGGGAACGCGCGACCGCGATCGCCGGCAGCGCGCGGCGCCACTCGCTCGATCCGGCGAGCACGGTGTTCGAGCTCGCCGGAATGCTGGCGGCCTTGGCGCCGGAAGAGGGGCGGGACGCCGCTTGAGCCGATCGCCCGACTCCTCTAGTCCGGCCTGAAATGCCCGAACCCTTCTACATCACGACCGCGATCAACTATCCGAACGGGCCGCCGCATATCGGCCACGCCTACGAAGCCGTCGCCACCGACGCGATCGCGCGCTTCCAGCGGCTCAGGGGCAAGGACGTCTACTTCCAGACCGGCACCGACGAACATGGCCTGAAAATGGCTCAGACGGCGCGCGGGAAAGGCCTCGCGCCCGCTGCATTCGCCGAGGAAATGTCAGCCTTGTTCAAGCAGATGGACGACGATCTAAACATTTCCTACGATCGTTTTATCCGGACTACGGAGCCCATCCACCACAAGGCCAGCCAGGCGATCTGGCAGGCGATGGCCGACAGAGGCGATTTCTATCTCG
>DASQFO010000429.1:0-6424 GCA_035633095.1 Allosphingosinicella sp.
ACGGCGGGCCTGATACCAAAGCTCGATGAGCTTGGCTCGTCGGGCTTTGGTTAAGCCCGTCGCCCCATGATTGAGCATTTCAAGGCGAGGATGCGTCTGCATCTTCGAGCCTTGGTATGAGTCATCCCGGCGTGGGCACCAACTGCGCCTTCACGCTTGTCGCGCACGCGCCCGTGCCTTATCGGCCCGCTTATGATTTCGACCAACGACATCCGCCGGTCCTTCCTCGAATATTTCGCCGGCAACGATCACGAGGCCGTCGCTTCGGCACCGCTCGTGCCGCACAACGATCCGACTCTGATGTTCGTCAACGCCGGCATGGTGCCGTTCAAGAACGTCTTCACCGGGCTCGAGACGCGCAGCTTTTCGACCGCTGCTTCATCGCAGAAATGCGTGCGCGCCGGTGGCAAGCACAACGACCTCGACAATGTCGGATACACCGCGCGCCATCACACTTTCTTCGAGATGCTCGGCAATTTTTCGTTCGGCGACTATTTCAAGGAGCGGGCGATCGAGCTCGCCTGGAATCTGCTCACCAGGGAGTGGGGCCTCGCCCCCGACCGGCTGACCGCGACCGTCTATCACACCGACGACGAGGCCTGGGACCTGTGGAAGAAGATCGCGGGCCTGCCCGACGATCGGATCATCCGCATTCCGACCAAGGACAATTTCTGGGCGATGGGCGATTCAGGCCCGAGCGGGCCCTGCTCGGAAATCTTCTACGACCATGGCGACCACATAAAGGGCGGGCCGCCGGGGAGCCCGGACGAGGACGGCGATCGCTTCACCGAGATCTGGAACCTCGTCTTCATGCAATATGAGCAGGAGGACAATGAGATCGTCCGCGACCTGCCCAAGCCCTCGATCGACACCGGCATGGGCCTCGAGCGGATCGCCGCGGTGCTGCAGGGCGTCCACGACAATTACGACACCGACACGTTCGTGGGCCTGATCGCGGCGTCGAGCGAGCTGACCCGGACCAAAGCGGAGGGCGAGACCAAGGCCAGCCACCGCGTCATCGCCGATCACCTGCGCGCCTCCGGCTTCCTGATCGCCGACGGCGTGCTGCCCGGCAATGAGGGCAGGGGCTATGTGCTGCGCAGGATCATGCGCCGGGCGATGCGCCACGCCCGCATTTTGGGCGCCGCCGAGCCGCTCATGCACCGCCTCGTGCCGGCTTTGGTCTCGGAAATGGGCGCGGCTTACCCGGAGCTGGTCCGCGCCCAGCCCTTGATCGAGGAGACGCTGAAGCTCGAGGAAACCCGCTTCCGCCAGACCCTCGACAACGGCCTCAGGCTGCTCGACGAGGCGACGGTCGCGATGAAGGCCGGCGACGTCCTGCCCGGCCGGGTCGCGTTCAAGCTCTACGACACGTTCGGCTTCCCCTACGACCTCACCGAAGACGCGCTCCGCCCCCGCGGTTTCGGCGTCGACCGCGCCGGCTTCGATGACGCCATGGGCGAACAGAAGGCCGCCGCCCGCGCCGCCTGGAAGGGGAGCGGCGCCAAGGCCTCGGAGGACGTCTGGTTCGACATCGCCGAGGCCGAGGGCGCGACCGAGTTCACCGGCTATCTCGGCCATGACGGCGAGGGCGTGGTCGTCGCTCTGGTCAAGGACGGCGCCCGCGTCGAGCGCGCCGGGGCCGGCGACAAGGTCATCTTCCTCACCAACCAGACGCCCTTTTACGGCGAAGGCGGCGGCCAGGTTGGTGATTCTGGAAAAATAAGCTCCGACAAAGGCCTGGAGGCCGACGTTGAGGACACGTCGAAGCCGCTGGGCAAGCTCCACGCGCATCATGCGACGATCCGCGCCGGCGCGGTCGCGGTCGGCGACGCCGTCCACCTCTCGGTCGACGCCGAGCGCCGCGCGAAGGTCCGCGCCAACCACAGCGCGACCCACCTCCTCCACGCCGCGCTCCGCCACCGTCTCGGCGGCCATGTCACCCAGAAGGGCAGCCTGGTCGCGCCCGACTATTTCCGTTTCGACTTCTCGCATCACAAGCCGATGACCCGCGAGGAGGTCGAGACGGTCGAGGCCGACGTCAATCGCCAGATCCGCGGCAACGAGCCGGTCGGCATCCGGCTGATGACCCCCGACGCCGCCGTCGAGGCCGGCGCCCTGGCATTGTTCGGCGAGAAATACGGCGACGAGGTCCGCGTCCTCTCGATGGGTCTTGGCGACGACGCGAGCTATTCGGTCGAGCTCTGCGGCGGCACCCACGTCAACGCCCTGGGCGACATCCAGCTGTTCAAGATCACCTCCGAAAGCGCGGTCGCTGCCGGCGTCCGCCGGATCGAGGCGCTGACCGGCGAGGCCGCGCGCAAATGGCTCACCGCCCAGGAGGATCGCCTGAAGGAGGCCGCCGCGGCGCTGAAATCCTCGCCCGAGGAAGTGCCGGCGCGGGTCGCCGGCCTGATCGAAGATCGCCGCCGCCTCGAGCGCGAGCTTGCCGACGCGAAGAAGGCGCTGGCGCTCGGCGGCGGCTCCGGATCCGAGGCGGCCGCGCTCGAGCAGGTCGGCGGCCACGGCTTCATCGGCCAGGTGATCGAGGGGCTCGACCCCAAGGGCCTGCGCGGCCTGGTCGACGATGCCAAGAGCCGTATCGGCTCGGGAGTCGTGGCGCTCGTGGCGGTCAACGAGGGCCGGGCGACGGTCGCGGTCGGCGTGACCGACGACCTCGTTTCAAGCCGCAACGCCGTCGATCTCGTCCGCAAGGCGGTCGAGGCGGTCGGCGGGCAGGGCGGGGGCGGCCGCCCGGACATGGCCCAGGGCGGCGGTCCGGACGGAAACAAGGCGACCGACGCGCTCGCCGCGGTCAAAGCGGCGCTCGGCGAACCTATCGCGGCTTGAGCGCGTCCCTGAGGCGCCGGCCGCGCTGCGGCGGCTCCTGCTTGAGCTGGCCCAATTCCATGATCTGCGCGCGCAATTCGGCGCGCTTTTCGTGGATCGAGGCGATCACCGGGCCCATCGCCATGCCGAGATCGACAAGCACCGCTTCGGAGAGCTGCAGCGAGGATTCGAGCGTTTCCGGCACCGCGTCGCTGGCGCCGGCCTGGTAGAGCTCGGCGGCATGTTCGGGGTCGCGCGCCCGGGCGACGATGGTGAGATCGGGGCACCAGGCGCGCACGCGCTTCACCAGCCGCACCACCTGGACCGGATCGTCCATGGTGAGGATGAGGGCGCTGGCATGGCCGAGGTTCAGCCTGTCGATGAATTCGGGCCGCGAGGCGTCGCCGAAGATGAGCTCGAAGCCCTCCAGCCGCGCCGCCTTCACCGCGTCGATGTTCGAATCGACGGCGACATAGGGCTTGTCGTGCTGGGCCAGCATCTCGGCGACCAGCCGCCCGACCCGGCCGAAGCCGATGATCACCGCCCGCGGCTCCTCGCGCGTCGGGGTGATGTCGGGCTCGCCGGACTGGCCGCGGGTCTCGATCCGCCGCGCCGCGTCGCGCCCGATCCGCGCCAGCAGGGGCGTCACCGTCAGCCCCATCGCGGTCACGATCTGCCAGAAAGCGGCGGTGTCGGCGGCGATAACGCCCGCCGCCGCCGCGGCGCCGAGCACGATCAACGTGGTTTCCGAGGGAGACGCCATGAGCAGGCTCGCTTCGGCCGCGACCGCCTGGCGCTTGCCGCCGAGCCGGAGCAGCGCGGCGGTCACCACCGTCTTCGCCAGCATGACGCCGAGCAAGGCCAGCACCAGCGACGCCCAATGGCCCGCGATGAAGCTGAGATCGAGGCTCATGCCCACGGTGATCAGGAAGACGCCGAGCCCGAGTCCGCGGAACGGCGCGGTCATCGCTTCGACCTCGCCATGATAATCGGTCTCGGCGATCACGATGCCGGCGACCAGCGCGCCGACGATCGGAGACAACCCCGCTGCCGCGGTCGCGAGGCTCGAAGCGATGACCACGAGCAGGCTGACCGACAGGAACAATTCGGGGCTCTTGGTCCGCGCCGCCTGCGCGAACAGCCGCGGCAGCACAAAACGGCCGAGGACCAGCATCGCGGCGATGACGAGGCCGCCTGCGAGCAGCGTGTTGAGGAGGCCGGTGAAGCCTTGCGCCTGCGCGTGCGGCGCCAGCGCACCCAATGCGAAGATGATCGGCACGATCGCCAGATCCTCGAACAGCAGCATGGCGAAGGACGAGCGGCCGACCGGGCTCGACGTGCCGACCAAAGGCAGCACCACCGCGGTCGACGACAACGCCAGCGCGATGCCGAGCGCCAGCGACGTCACCCAGGGATAGCCGAAAATGTGGATCGCCGCCCCGATCAGCACCGCCGAGCCCAGCAATTGCGCCGCGCCGACGCCGAAGACGAGCCGCCGCATTCCCCACAGCCGCCGGAACGACAGCTCGAGCCCGATCGAGAACAGCAGCAAGATGATGCCGAGTTCGGCGAACGGCGCGATCGCCTCGGTATTGGAGATGGTGACATAGTTGAGCCACGCAAACCGGTCCGACATCCCGCCCAGGCCCGACGGCCCGACCAGGATCCCGATCAGGATGAAGCCGATGACCGGGCTGATCCTGATCCGCGCGAAGGCCGGGATGACGATCCCCGCCGCGCCCAGGATGACGAGCGCGTCGCTGAGTCCCGAAGTGCTGAATTCGGCGTGCGTCATCTTGCCTTTATGCAGCATCCCGCGCGATTGTCAGCCATGGCGGACAAGTCTCTCGATCTCCTTATCGTCGGCGGCGGCCCAGCGGGGATGATGGCGGGCCTCCTGTTCGCCCGCTCCGGCGTCAAGACGCTGGTCCTCGAAAAGCATGCCGATTTCCTCCGCGATTTCCGGGGCGACACGGTCCATCCCTCGACGATGGAAATCCTCGACCAGCTCGGGCTGCTGGAGCGCTTCCTCGCGCGGCCGCACAACCGGGTGGTCGAGGCCCGGCTCCGCCTCGCCGGGCGTGAATGGACGATCGGCGACCTCTCGCACCTCGACACGCCGGCGCCGTTCATCGCGATGATGCCGCAATGGGAATTCCTCGATTTCCTGCGCGGCGAAGCCGCGGCCTTTCCGGCCTTCCATCTCGAGATGAGTTGTCCTGTGGAGAGCTTCATCGACGAGGGCGGCGCGGTGCGCGGCGTGCGCCTGGCGGACGGGCGGGAATTGCGCGCGCCGCTGACCATCGCCGCCGACGGCCGCGCCTCGATCGTCCGGACCATCCTTCCCGCCCTGGATCTCGGCGCGCCGATGGACGTCTTCTGGTTTCGCATCGCCAAGTCGAAGGACCAGCAAAGCGGGCTGCGCGGCAATGTCGAGCGCGGCCGCCTGCTCGTGCTGATCGACCGCGGCGATTATTGGCAATGCGCTTTCCTGATCCCCAAGGGCGCGGCGGAAGCCTATCGGACGCGGGGCATACAAGCGATTCGCGAGGAGGTCGCGGCGGCCGCGCCGGAGCTTGACCTGGATGAGCTCGACGAGATCACCGACCTTCATTTGCTCAGCGTCAAGCTGGATCGGCTGACCCGCTGGCACAGGGCCGGCCTGCTCGCGATCGGCGATGCCGCGCACGCAATGTCGCCGATCGGCGGAATCGGCATCAATTTGGCAATCCAGGACGCAGTCGCCGCCGCGAACGTCCTGGCCGCTCCGCTGGCGCGGGGCGACGACGTCGATCCGCTGCTCGACCGGGTGCAGCGGCGCCGGCTGTTTCCCACCCGCATGATCCAGGCCGGCCAGAAGGCGGCGCAGGACCGGATTATCGGCCGACTGCTTCAGCCCGGCGCGCCCATCCGCAAGGCGCCGCTCATCATCCGCCTGCTCGACCGCTTCCCGCTGCTGCGGCGGATTCCCGGCCGGATCATCGGGCTGGGCATCCGTCGCGAGCAGGTCCGATCGCCCGACGCCGGGCTCAGGCGGGCTGCACCGCCTGCGCCGCCATCGCCGCCTCGAGATTGACCCGGATCGCCTCGAAGAATTGCTCGGTCGTCATCCAGCTCTGCGCGGGGCCGATCAGGATGGCGAGGTCCTTGGTCATCGCACCCGACTCGACGGTCTCGACGCAGACCCGCTCGAGCGTCTCGGCGAAGCGGGTCACTTCGGGCGTGTCGTCGAAGCGCCCGCGGAACTTCAATCCGCCGGTCCACGCGAAGATCGAAGCGATCGGGTTGGTCGAGGTCGCCTTGCCCTGCTCGTGCATCCGGAAGTGGCGGGTGACGGTTCCGTGCGCCGCCTCGGCCTCCACCGTCTTGCCGTCGGGCGTCATCAGGATCGAGGTCATCAGCCCCAATGAGCCGAAGCCCTGCGCGACCTGGTCCGACTGGACGTCGCCGTCGTAATTCTTGCAGGCCCAGACGAACTTGCCGCTCCATTTGAGCGCCGAGGCGACCATGTCGTCGATCAGCCGATGCTGATATTCGATGCCAACTGCCGCGAATTTCTCCTTGAACTCGCTCTCGAAAACTTCCTCGAACAGAT
>DASQFO010000430.1:0-2927 GCA_035633095.1 Allosphingosinicella sp.
AACCGCGCCAATGCGCGCTTACCCTCCAACGCTGCACGCGGAGGGGAAGGCCTGTGGCGCTGGCGGCGCTGATTTCTGCCTATCACGAATCGGCCGAGCCCGGTCATTTGCGGGCGACCCTGCCGCTCGCCGGCCGCACCGTGCTCGAGCGCCAGGCGCGGCTCGCCGCCGACGTCGGCGCCGACCCGGTGATCATCCTGGTCGAACGCCTGCCCGCGGCGCTGACCGCGGCGATCGAGCGGCTGCGCCGCGACCGAATCCCGGTCCTGGTCGTGCGCACGGCCGAAGAAGCGGCGGACGCGGTCGACCCGTTCGACCGGCTGCTGCTCGTCGCCGACGGCGCGGTCGTACCCCGCTCGCAGCATGCCAGGCTCGCCGCCGTCGACGGGATCGCGGTCCTGACCGTCCCCGACGCCGGCTTCGGCGAGCTTTACGAGCGGATCGACGCCGCCTCGCGCTGGGCCGGCCTCGCCGCGATCGACGGCGCCCAGCTGCGCGAGACCGCCAACATGCTGCGCGACTGGGACCTGCAATCGACCCTGCTCCGGCGCACGCTCCAGGCCGGCGCCAGGCACATCGCCGCGGAAGGCGCGGTCGCGATCCTCGACTGCAACGCCGATCTCGACGACCTCGAGCGCCGCATCGTCGCCGGCGCCGACGGAGACCGCTCCGGCTGGGCCGACCGCCTGCTCGGGCCGGTCGAGCGTTTCGCCACCTCGGTGCTGATGGCGAGCCCGGTCTCGCCGCACCTGTTGGGCTTCGCAGCGGCCTTGCTCACGGCGCTCGGCGCGGTGTCCTTCTATCTCGGCTGGTACTGGATCGGTCTCGCCAAGCTGCTCGCGGCGACCCCGCTCGACGGCACCGCCGCCCGCCTCGCGCGCCTCCGCATGCAAAGCGGCGTCCGCCAGAGCTGGTGGTCCTACCTGATCCCGCTCTTCGCCGGTGCCGCCATGGTCGTCCTCGCTTACGGCCTCGTCCCCGCCCATGGCTGGGGGGTGGGGCTGCTCGCGTTCGTCACCCTCGCTTTCCTCGCCGCGCTCGCCATCGAGACCGAAGGCAAGACCGTCCGGGGCGGGTTCCTGCTCGCCGAGCGCAAGGGCATGATCTTGCTGATGCTGCCCTTCGCCGGGTTCGGCCAGTGGCATGCCGGCCTCGCATTCCTCTTCGCCTACGCCGCCGGCTCCTTTTTCTGGGCGCAGCGGCAGGTCCATTCCGCGACGCCGCCCGCAACTCAGGATTAGCGGCGCTTTAACCCTGTGCGCGCTAAGGGTCTGCACTCGGTACTGGAGGCGGTCGTGACGGGTTGGCATTTGTTGTCCGGCAAGGAGCGAGGAGGGAGCGATGCTTTGCGCATCGTGACCGACGCAGCGACGCTGTCCGGGCGGCAAAGGACAGCCCGCCGCTGTGCGGTCGGCCGGGGAAGGCGGCTGGGGTCGTCGAGCACCTTGGACGGGCATCCTGGCCCGCCCGGCGGCGCTCTCCTACCCAGCCGCCTTCCCCGGCCGATCACGGCCACCTCCAGTACCGAGTGCAGACCCTAAGGACGGACATGGCCGAAAGCGGATCGAACGGTCGGGGAAACCAAAGCGACGCTGCGCGCCTTCTGCTGGCCGCGGCGCGCGAGCGCTTTGCCGTCGCCGCCGCCGATCTTTTGCTGCCCGAGCGGACCCGCCTGACCGAGTGGCAGCGCCTCACCGCGGCCGCTTTGCTCACCCGACTGATCCACGGCATCGAGGACGATCTGCGCGCCCGCCTCGCGCTCCGCTTCGAGAGCCATGAGGCGCTCCACGCCGCTCTGTCCTCGGCCCGCGTGCCGATCGCGCTGCCGATCCTCGAGCGCGCCGGCGTGCTGCGCGACGCCGATCTCGGCAACGTCCTCGTCCGCAGGGTCGAGGAGCACCGGTTCTGGAAGGCGCACGCGCCCGCCGAAGGAAGCGATCTCCTGTTCGAGCTGGTCCGCGACGGCGACGAGGAGATCGCCGCCGAGGCGATGGAGCTGGTCATCGCCCGCTCGCGCCGCTTCGACCGCTTCCAGGAGCCCGACATGGGCCAGGTCGATCTGCCGGCCGAGCTCCAGCACAAACTGGTCTGGCTGGTCGCCGCGGCGCTGCGCCACTACATCGTCCAGCAGCACGGCCTCGCCGCCGTCGACGGCGTGATCGAGGAGGAAGCGAGCGCGCTCATCGCCGGTCATGACGAAGGCGCGATCCTCGAGGCGCGCGCGATGCGCCTCGCACGCCGCCTCAACCAAAAGGGCCGCCTTGACGGCGAGGCTCTGGCCCGGATCCTCTCGGAAGGCATGCTGCCTTTGTTCATCGCCGGCCTCGCCACCCTCGCCGGGCTCGAGCATGACGCCGCCTGGGAAGTAATCGCCGATCCCAGGGGGCGCGGCCCCGCCATTCTCCTGCGCGCCGCCGGGGTCGGCCGCGACGAGGCCGCCTCCATCCTGTTCGTCGCCAACAGCCGCGGCCCGCTCGTCTCGGGCCTCGAGGGCGACGCCACCGCCGTCCAGCTAGAACTGTTCGACAGCCTCGATCGGGCCGCCGCCGAGGACGTGCTCCGCCTCTGGCGGGCCGATCCCGGCTACCGGACGAGCGTCGCCCGCGTCTCGACCCGCGCCCGCCCGGCGGCCGAGGCGGCATGACCGCCGCGCCGATGACCGACGAAGCAATTGTCGCCGGCCGGATCGACGCCGAGGGCCGGCTCGTCGCCGCCGATCCGCCGCTGGCCGCGCTCCACGAGCAGGCCGGCGGGAGCGAGGGCGGCGTTCTCGCGGTGCCGCAGATCGCGGCCCTGGCCCGGCTCGCCCGGCGGCTCGGCATCACCATCTCGCGCGCCGCCGTCGCCGCCGACGGCGACAATGACCTCGATCTGTGGGTGCGCGCCGAACCTGACGGGCAGGAAGTGGCGCTCGCCATCACCGGCTG
>DASQFO010000431.1:0-3498 GCA_035633095.1 Allosphingosinicella sp.
GAGGACCGCGGGCCAGCCTTCGTAATGCGGCGTCTGCCAGAAGGTGTCGGGGTCGGTCTCCTTGAGCATCTCGACCATGTCGAGGTCGATCGCGATCCCGAACGACGTCTTGTCCTCATGGCCGGTGTAGAGGAACGGCCGGCCGTTCACCTTGACCGCCGGCTTGCCGTAGCTGGTCGACAGCTCGGTATCGGGCAGCGAGAGGGCGAACGCGACCGCCTCGTCCCAGCTCTCAATCGGCCTGGCCATCCTTTTTCCCTTTGCGCTGCTCCTCCCACCAGGCGATGCGTTCGGCGACGCGCTTTTCGAAGCCGCGGTCGGTGGGCTCGTAAAAGGTCTGCGGCGCCATCTCCTCGGGCCAGTAATTGTCGCCTGAAAAGCCGCCTTCGGCATCGTGGTCGTATTGATAATCCTTGCCGTAGCCGATCTGCTTCATGAGCTTGGTCGGGGCGTTGAGGATGTTCTTGGGCGGCATCAGCGAGCCGGTCTCCTTGGCCGACCGCCACGCGCTCTTCTGCGCCATGTAAGTCGCGTTCGATTTGGGCGCGGTCGCGAGGTAGAGGCAGGCCTGGACGATGGCGAGCTCGCCCTCGGGGCTTCCCAGGAAGTCGTAGGTGTCCTTGGCGGCGATGCACTGGACCAGCGCGTTGGGATCGGCGAGGCCGATATCCTCCGACGCGGCGCGGGTCAGGCGGCGCAGCAAATAGAGCGGCTCCTCGCCCGCCGTCAGCATCCGCGCGAGATAGTAGAGCGCGGCCTGCGGGTCGGAGCCGCGAATCGCTTTGTGGAGCGCCGAGATGAGGTTGTAATGGCCTTCGCGGTCCTTGTCGTAGACCGCGACCCGGCGGTGGAGCAGAGCGGCGAGCTCGGCGGGCTCGAGCGGCTTTTCGATCTCGATCGAGAACAGGGTCTCGGCCTGGTTGAGGATGAAGCGGCCGTCGCCGTCGGCCGTGGCGATCAGCGCGTCGCGCGCGGCCGGCGCCAAGGGCAGGGCCCTGCCCTCGAGCGCCTCGGCCCGCTCGACCAGCTTGACGAGCGCGGGCGCATCGAGGCGATTGAGGATCAGCACCTGGCAGCGCGACAGCAAGGCGGCGTTCAATTCGAAGCTCGGATTTTCGGTGGTGGCGCCGACCAGCACCACCGTGCCGTTCTCGACATAAGGCAGGAATCCGTCCTGCTGGGCGCGATTGAAGCGGTGGATTTCGTCAACGAAAAGAAGCGTGTGCTTCCCGATCTTCATATGATCTCGAGCCTCGGCGAACACCTTCTTCAAATCGGCGACGCCCGAGAAGACCGCCGAAATGGCGACAAAGCGCATGCCGACCGCGTCGGCGAGCAGCCGCGCGACCGTGGTCTTGCCGGTGCCCGGCGGGCCCCACAGGATCATCGAGGCGAGCTTGCCCGCCGCCACCATCCGCCCGATCGCGCCCCCGGGCCCGGTCAGATGCTCCTGGCCCACGACGTCGTCCAGCGCCTGTGGCCTGAGGCGGTCGGCCAGCGGCGCGTTCTCGCCCGGCCCGGCGCGCGAGTCCGCCTGCGGAGGCTCGTCGTGAAAAAGATCAGCCACGCAAGGCAATTAGAGCCGGGTTCGTGCAATCGCAATCGTCGCATCGGGCCCGTATTGCGCGCGCGCCGTCGCCGGGCGGGCGCGGACGAGGGGCGCGGCCGCTGCGGGCAAGCCGCTACGTGTGCCGACGATGGTGAATTCGACCGGCCGGGCGGTGCCGGTCACGATGTCGATCTCGGCGCCGTCGCAGGCGCGGCCGGCGCAGCGGACAAAATATTTGTCGGTGGCCTCGCCCCGGCCGAAGCGGCGCATGAAGACGCCGTTTCCGGCGCCGCGCAGGGGCGTATCGGCCGGGGCGATCAGGGCGACCGCCTCGGCACCATTCATGGCGAGGCGAACCCGGATGCGCCGGCCGCCTTCGATCTCCTGCTGCGCGACCAGGGTCGCGGTCGGCGCGCGCACTGGAACCGGCGGTGCCGGCGCGGCCCAGCGGCGCCGGGTCGTATAAGGCATCTCCACCCGTTCCCAGGCAGAGTCGTAGGGCACCGGCGCGCCGTCATTGTTGATCGCGAAGCGGCCGGCATTGGCGCTCTCGTCCCAGACATATTCGATGGTGAAAAGCTGCTGCTTGTCGGCGCTGTAGGCGGGCGTGAAGGCGGCCGCGAGCCAGAATGTGATGGCGACATCGATGGCGCCCGCGACGACGAACAGGCGCGGCAATCGGGCAAGCAGCGGCCGGAGCTCGATCAGGGCAGGCAGCAGGATGACCGCGCCGAGCGGCGCGAATATCCATTGCGGCTCCGCGTTCATCAGCTCTTCGAACAGGGCCAAAGCCGGCCCGAAGCTCAAATAGAGCAGCACGACGGCGAGGATCGCCCCCGCCTGCTCGGACCGCGCGGACCATCTCTTCCCCGCCATGCCGAGCCCTGCGGCGAGCGGCGGCGCCAGGAAATAGATCGCGGCGCCCGGCGCGACGACGCAGGTCGCGGCGCCCAGGGCCAGGAAAGAGAGCCAGAAGGCGGCGCGCAGACGGGTCCGTTCGGCCGTGCCCGCGGCCAGCAGCAAAGCGGCAACGCAGGCGGCGAGCGCCGAGGCGTAGACCGCGCTGGTGGTGATCATCGGAAAGGCCCGCCAGAAATCGCCGGGGCGGATCAGGTGGAGAATGAAATGGCCGGCAGCGGCCAGGGCCGCCGACCCGACCACCGCCACGGCCATGGCGAGGAGGGGCCGCCCGAGCGCGCGCCGCCGCCACCCTTCGACCAGAAAGAAAAGGAGCAGCACGCCGAGCATCACCAGCCCGAACCCGAGCGGCAGCACGATCAGCGCGCGCCCCAGCACGTCGGTATAGAGCCGCTCGCCTTCCGCCTGCGGTGCCTCGCCCGCCGCCACCTGCTCGGTCACCGCCAGCGCCTGGTCGCCCATATGCTGGAGGCTGCGGCGGTCGAGTGCGGCGAGGACGTCGCCGGCGCTGTGATAGCGCGTCTCGTTGCCGATCACCGCGAAGTTGAGGATCGTCCAGGGCCGCGCCTCGAACACGGCGACGTCGGTCGAATTGGGGATCAGGCGGTAGAGGTCGGTCGAGAGCGAATTGGCGACCGGCCGCGCCGCCGCGGCGCGATAGAAAGCGATGGCGGGCCCGTTCGGCCGGCTGGTTTCGAACATGATCGCCGGCCCGGTGACGCCGCGCGCCTCGAGGTTGACCGCGATCTCGACCCGCCCGGCGAGCGGATCGCGCTCGAGAAAGGCGCGGGCGCCGAGCAGGCCCATCTCCTCGCCCTCGTTGAACAGGAAGGTGATCGGCCGCGCCAGCCGCCGCCCGCGCAAGGCCTCGGCCACCTCCAGCATCGCCGCGACGCCGATGCCGTCGTCGGCCGCGCCCGGTCCGGCGAACGTGCTGTCATAATGCGAGACGAAAAGGAGGTGGCGTCCCTCCGCGGGCCCGATCGTCGCCACCAGATTGCGCACCCGCGCGCAACTGACGTTCCGGTTGC
>DASQFO010000432.1:0-6227 GCA_035633095.1 Allosphingosinicella sp.
ATCAATGCGTCATCCCGGAGGGCCGGCGCGTCCATGGCGACACGATTCCCGGCACGCATTGCCGGCCCGACGGCGGGTGCATGCACTGGCTCTTCCTCTCGCAGCTTGGCGGCACCTACCGACTGGCGTGGAGCGAAGTGACGTGGAGCGCCCTACCGGCAGGCGAGCGAGGGCCGATCATCGTGTTCACGCGGCACAGTTGTGCCTCAACCAGCTGCCAGTTCACGCTGATATTCAACGGCCGGGCCATCGTTCGAGGGCAGGCCTTCCGGCCCTAGCTAGAACAGCGCCGCCACAGCCGGCTTCAGCACCATGATGATGCCGGCCAGGCTGACCACCCAGGCGAGCGTGCGCAGATAGGGCACGCCGAGCGCGTAGAGCGGGAGATAGGCGACGCGGCCGCCGAGCCAGAGCCAGGCGCCGAGCGCGGTCTGGCTGTCGGTGCGGCCGGCGACGCCGACGATGAACACCGCCGCGATCATGACCGGGAAGGTTTCGAAGAAATTGGCCTGCGCCCGCGCGAGGCGTCCGGCGAGCGGATTGAGCGGCGGCAGTTCCTCGTCTCGCGCGCCCATGTTCCACTTGGTGCCATATTGGCGGGTCTTGACCTGCGCGGCGGCGAGGATGTGGACGAAGGCGAGGATGCAGCCCCAGGTGAGGACGGCGAGCTCTGGCGGGAGGATCGTTGGCATGGCGTAACGAATAGCGGGTCGCTGCCTTGCCGTCACCTAACTTCTCTTCCCCCGTGAGGTAAGATGCCGCGCCGTGAAATCGATTTGGCGGAGGCCGGGCTTTCAGGCATTGTCGGCCGCATGGCCAAGGCAACAGCCTTCGACGAATTGTGGGGCGCCAGCCGCGACCGGACGCCGCGCGCCGATTTCGAGCCGGTCGCCGCCTGGCTCGCCGACCTGACGCCGGCCGAGCTGGTCCGCCGCCAGCAGGCCGCCGAAGCCGCCTTCCGCAGCCTCGGCATCACCTTCGCCGTCTATGGCGACGAGGAAGCGGCCGAGCGGATCATCCCGTTCGACATCATCCCGCGGATCTTCACCGCGCGCGAATGGGCGAGCCTCTCGGCCGGGCTCGAGCAGCGCGTGCATGCGATCAACCTGTTCATCGACGACGTCTACGGCGCCCGCAAGATCCTGGCCGACGGCGTGCTCCCGGCCGACATCGTCCTCGGCAATGCGCAATATTGCATCCCCGTCGCCGGCGCCCGCCCCCCGCACGGCGTCTACGCCCACATTTGCGGGATCGATCTGGTGCGGACGGGCCCTGACGAATTCTGGGTGCTCGAGGACAACGTCCGCACGCCCTCGGGCGTCTCCTACATGCTCGAAAATCGCGAGGCGATGCTCCGCCTCTGCCCCGAATTGTTCGACGCGCTCCCCGTCGTGCCCGTCGATTCCTATCCAGAGCTGCTCCGCGACACGCTGCAATCGGTAGCGCCCAAGCCCGGCAGCGGCGCCTGCTGCGTGCTGCTGACGCCAGGCCACTACAATTCGGCGTTCTACGAGCACGGCTTCCTCGCCGACAATATGGGAATCGAACTGGTCGAGGGGTCCGACCTCGAGGTCGACGACGACGTCGTCTGGATGCGGACGATCGGCGGCCGGGTCCGGGTCGACGTCATCTACCGGCGGATCGACGACGCCTATCTCGACCCGCTCTTCTTCCGCCCCGATTCCGCCTTGGGCGTGCCCGGGCTGATGGCGGCCTATCTCGCCGGCAATGTCAGCCTGGCGAACGCGCCGGGCACCGGCATCGCCGACGACAAGGCGATCTATTCCTACATGCCCGAGATCGTCCGCTATTATACCGGCGACGCGCCCAAACTCCCCAACGTCGAGACGTGGCGCTGCCGCGAGCCCGAAGCGCTCAAATACGTGCTCGACAATCTCGACACGCTGGTGGTGAAATTGGTCGACGGCTCGGGCGGCTATGGCATGCTGGTCGGGCCCGCCGCCACCAGGGAGGAGCTGGCCGAGTTCCGCGCGGTCCTCAAGGCCGCCCCCGCATCCTATATCGCGCAGCCGACGCTGGCGCTGTCGACCGTGCCGACCTTCACCGAGGCCGGAATCGCGCCGCGCCACGTCGATTTCCGCCCGTTCGTGCTGACCGGAGCGGACGGGGTGAAGATCGTGCCCGGCGGCCTCACCCGGGTCGCGCTGCGCGAAGGCTCGCTGGTGGTCAATTCGAGCCAGGGCGGCGGCACCAAGGACAGCTTCGTCCTCGCCGACCCCGAGAGCTAAGGGACCCTGGGATGCTCTCGCGCACCGCCGCCAACCTCTACTGGATCGGCCGCCACATGGAGCGCGCAGAGTTCACCGCGCGCCTCGTCGAGGCGACGATCCGGCTGACCGCGCTCGGCGATCACGCCGAGGGCGACCAGGCCTGGAAGAGCGCGCTCTCCGTGGTCGGCGCCGGCCGAGCCTTCCGGGCCTCCGGCGACAGCTTCAGCGCGGCGAGCGTGCGGCGCTATCTCACGCTGGCGGAGGGGAATCCGAGCTCGATCCGCTCCTGCCTGACGACCGCCCGCGACAATGCCCGTGCGGCGCGGACCGCGCTCACCGTCGAGGTCTGGGAGGCGATCAACCGGGCCTGGCTGCTCATCCGCGACCGGACCAAGCCGGGCGGCGTCCCGGCAACCCTGAACCTGGTCGAGGGCCTCAGGGCCGAGATTCGCGGCTTCGAGGGCGCGCTGACCCGCATGCTGCGCTCGGAAGGCAATTGGCTCATGAGCCTGGGCTCGGTGATCGAGCGCGGCGACAACACGGCGCGGCTGCTCGACGTCAAATATTATTTGCTCCTCCCGCCCGGCCAGACCGTGGGCGGCGCGCTCGACCGCGACCAGTGGAGCACGCTCCTCCAGATCGTTTCCGCCCGGACCGCCTACCGCCACATTTACGGCGGCGCGCCGCGGCCCTGGCGGGTCGCCGATTTCCTGATCTTCAGGGGCGAGATGCCGCGCTCGCTGGTCGCCTCGGCCGACGAGGCGGTGACCTTGCTCTCCGCGCTCGCCGCGCGGTCGGGGCGGCAGGGCCAGGCGGACCGGCTGGCGCGCAAGCGGCTCGACCGTATCCAGGCTATCGACATCAGCAAGGTCGTCCAGGACGGCCTGCACGAATGGCTGCACGCCTATATCCGCGAGAATGCGGCGATCGACCAGGCGATCGCGCGCCAGTTCCGGTTCGGCTGATGCTGCTCCAGGTCCACCACAGCACGACCTACGCCTATGCCGAGCCGGCGCGCCGGGTCACCCAGCTCTTGAGGGTCACGCCACTGAGCTTTGCCGGCCAGGCGGTGCTCGACTGGCGGATCGACGTCGACCAGGACGCCAAGCTGCGCGAGGGCCGCGACGGCTACGGCAACGTCACCCACATGCTCTACGTCGACAGCTCGATCAAAAGGCTTGCCATCGCGGTCGCCGGCCGCGTGCTCACCGAGGACCGGGCCGGGGTGATCCAGGGATTGCCGCAGGATCTGCCGCGCGAGATATTCCTGCGGCCCACCCCACTGACCGCGGCCGGCCCCGCAGTGGCGGGGCTCGCCGACTGGTTCATCGCCGCGCGCGGCGCCACCATCGCGCGGCTCCACGGCCTCGCCGGCCGGCTCTTCGAGACAATGCGCTTCGATACGGAGGCGACCGCGGTCGAGACAACGGCCGAGGAGGCGCTCGCAGCGGGCCACGGCGTTTGCCAGGATTTCGCGCACATCTTCATCGGCGCCGCGCGCGCCGCGGGGACCCCGGCCCGCTACGTTTCGGGCCACCTCTTCCGCCGCGACGGCGCCCATTTTCAGGAGGCCGGGCACGCCTGGGCCGAGGCCTGGGTCGAGGATCTGGGCTGGGTCGCCTTCGATCCATTGAACGGGATCAGCACCGACGACGCCTATGTCCGGATCGCCTGCGGGCTCGACTATCGCGACGCCGCGCCGATCGCCGGCGCGCGATCGGGTGGCGGCGGCGAGGAACTGACGGTAGAGGTGCGGGTCAGCGAAGCCGCGGTCCAGGGGCAGAGCCAGGCGCAGCAGTGAAGAAGACAGGATCCTTATGACCTATTGCCTTGGCATGCTGCTCGAAGCGGGGCTGGTCATGATGGCCGATTCGCGCACCAATGCCGGCGTCGACGACATTTCCTCATTCCGCAAGCTGCACTGCCTCGTCGACGCGCCCGACCGCTGCATCTACGCGGCCACGGCCGGCAACCTTTCGACCAGCCAGACCGTGATCAGCCTGTTGCGCGAGGGGCTTCCCGCCAGCGAGGACGCCAGCCTGATGCGGACCATCGCCGAGCCGACCAGCATGTTCCGGGCGGCGCAGCTGGTCGGCGAGGCCGTCCAGCTCGCCAACGAGACGGTCGTCAAGGCGCTGGCCTCGATCAAGATCAGCGGCGCCGCTTCGATCCTGCTCGGCGGCCGGATCGGCGAGGCGCCCCCTGCCTTGTTCCTGATCTATTCGGCCGGCAATTTCATCGAATGCAAGGCGGACATGCCGCACTTCCAGATCGGCGAGACCAAATATGGCAAGCCGATGCTCGACCGCACGATCACCCCGAAGACCCCGCTCGGCGAGGCGGTCAAGATCGGCTTCCTCTCGTTCGATGCGGCAATGCGCTCCAACCTCGCGGTCGGACGGCCGCTCGACCTGATGGTCATGCCCGCGAAGCCGGGATCTGCCATCCTCACCCGCCGGGTCGGCATCGGCGATCCCTATTTCAACGACTTGTCGGCGCGGTGGGGCGACCTCTTGCACGACGCCGCCGCCACCATCCCCGACCCGCCCTTCATGGCGGACCTGATCGGCTGGCAGGGGTGAGTGCGATCCCGTTTGCGGTGCTGCGCGCGCACGGCCTCGCCTTGCCCGAGGCGACCGAGGATTTCCCGTGGGGGCACACCGCGCTCAAGGTGCGCGGCAAGATCTTCGCGACCCTCGTCGACGAGGCGGGGGCGTTCAGCATCACCGTCAAGCTGCCGGTCAGCCGCGATTTCGCGCTGGTCTTCGATTTCGCGGCGCCCGCGGGCTACGGCCTCGGCCGCTCGGGCTGGATCAGCTGCCGCTTCGGCGCGGACGAGGAGGTCGACCTCGATCTCCTCAAGCGCTGGATCGCCGAAAGCTACCGCGCGGTGGCGCCGAAGAGGCTTGCCGCCCTGGTCCCGGAAACGGATTGAAGGAGCATCGCGATTTGCGAATCCGCGCCCGATTCTCTATACCCCATGCAATTCCCCTTCCGACTCAGGAATCCAATGTCCACGCATCATGAATTCTATCTTGAGCGCGCCGCCGAGGCGCGCCGTGACGCCGACCAGACCCCCTTGCAGAACGTCCGCGACCGCTGCCTGCGCGCCGCCGAGGCCTGGGAGCAGATGGCCGCGCGGGTCGAGCGCACCGGACGCATGCGCGCCGAGACAGAGGCCAAGAAGGCGGCCATGATGGCCGAGCTCCAGCTGAGCCAGCCCATAGGAGCCTGAGCGCCTCCTGGCTCGATTTGAAGCCGCCCGCGACCGGCGCGGGCGGCTCCTCACGGCATCTTCCTACCGCGCGCGATCCTCGCCACGGAGCGGGTCACGAATTTCGACACCGAGTCGTTCGGCCTCGTGATCAGCGCGCGGCTGACGTCGACCCGGCGCATTCAAGCGTCACTTATCTTCAGATCACCGTGAATTCGCTTGCGGTGATCGCGAGGCCGGCGGACACAGTCGCGAACTGCACCGCGGCTGCGCCGCCGACGCCGTCGGCATCGAACAGGAGCTGACCGCTCGCGCTGTTATAGATGATCCGGTCGTCGGCGTCGGCTGCGGCGGACCCCGTCCGGAACGCGCCGGGAGCGAGCGCGCCGAGGGTCAGGCCGGTGAACACCGCATCGTCCAGCGCGATTTTGTCGAGCGCGGCCTGGAACGCGCTGATTTGGTCGATATTGCCCGTGCCAAGCGCGGTCGTGAACGCGAACGTGTCCGCTCCGGCGAGGCCGACCAACGAGTCGTTGCCGCCCTTGCCGTCGAGGGTGTTGGCCCCTGCATTGCCGTAGAGGGTGTTGGCGAACCCGTTGCCGGTGAGGTTGATCGCGCTGGTCGCGCCATGGCTGTTGGTGGAGAGGAGTTCGACATGCGAACCCGAGCCCAGGACATAGCTGACCGACGTATAGAGTTGGTCGTTGCCGCCGCCTGAGGCCTCCTGCACCTGGGTCGCGGCGACGTCAGTATAATAGATATCGTTGCCGCCGAACCCGATC
>DASQFO010000433.1:0-2034 GCA_035633095.1 Allosphingosinicella sp.
GTGATGATGATGCGGGTGCGCAAGGCCGAGACGACGGCGGAGAGGTCGCGCTCGTTCGCCACCAGGCTGTTGAGATCGGAGCGGCGGACCACGCGGACCAGATTCTCGTTCGAGGTCAGGGTCTGCTTGAGCCGCAGCAGCTGGTTGTTTCGGTCCTCGATCGTGCTCCCGCTCAGCGTCGGCAGGATCGACTGGCTCTGGATGAACAGACGCGCCTTGGCTTCGTAGCTGTTCGGGATCAGCGCGATGACCAGCCAGCCCAGAACGGCGATGCCCCAGGCGACCGCCATCGCCAACCAGCGGCGGCGCCAGACCTGGTGCAGGGCGATCCTGAGCTGATCGTAGAGTCCGTCCATCGGCGATTAGCGTCCTTCGGGCTGGCGGTTGGGCGTCGTCAGAACATGCTTTCGGGAATGATGATGACGTCGCCCGGCTCGAGCCGGACGTTGGCGCGGACGTCGCCGCGGCGAAGCAGGCTGGCGATGCGCAGATCGTATTCGCGCTGGTTGCCGGTCGCGCGGTCGACGCGGATCAGCCGCGCCCGGTCGCCCGCCGCGAACTCGGAGAGGCCGCCGACCGCGATCATGGCGTCGAGGAGGGTCATGTTGGCGCGGTAGGGCAGAGCCGCCGGCCGCTCGGTGGCGCCGACGATGCGGATCTGCTGTGAAAAGGTGCCCTGCGGCCGATCGATCATCACCGAGACGAGCGGGTCCTGGATATAGCGGGCGAGCGCCTGGCGGATGTCGTCGGAGAGCTGGGCCGGCGTCTTGCCGACCGCGACCATGTCGGCGATCAGCGGCGTCGTGATGCGGCCGTCCGGGCGGACCTGGACGCGGACGCTGAGCTCGGGGTTGCGCCAGACGAACAGGGTGATCTCGTCGAGGGCGCCGATGATGTAATTCTCGCTGACCTGATCGGCATTGCCCTCGCCGACGAAGCTCGCGGACGGGAGGCTGTTCCCGGAACGGCCGGTGGTGGCGCAGCCGGCCAGCGCCGACAGGCTGACGGCGGCGGCAAGGCTGGCCCAGGACTTTGCGGATACGCGCATGTTCATTCCCTCTCACTCGCTCCTTCGATCCCGCACCGCCCGTCCCAGAGCGGGATGAGGGCGCGGGATTTGGGACTGCTATGCTGGCAAGAGGTAAAATTAGCGTTAGGAACAAGGCGCGTTTGGGCGGCGTCCCGGAACGGGACTGTGCCCTTTCAAGGGGTTAACCGCCCCCTCCTACCGCCATTTCGCCCGCGGGCTGCTGGGCGAGGAAGGCCTGCGGGCTGGCCGACAGGCCGTAGGCGCCGGCGAGAAACACGGCGACGAGGTCGCCGACCTCGGAGCGCGCCATCATGACGTCATCGGCGAGGCGATCGAGCGGCGTGCAGAGGCACCCGACGATCGAGACCTCCTCGTCCGGCGCGGCGCCGAAGCGAGAGGCGATGGCGACCGGATAGTTGCGGCGGACGACCTGCCCGAAATTGCCCGATGCGGCGAGCTGATGCTGCATGCCGCCGTCGGTGACCAGGAAGGTCTTGCCGTGGCTGATCTTCCGGTCGACGATCCGGGTCAGGTAAACGCCCGCCTCGCCGACGATCCAGCGGCCGAGCTCGATCGCGAATTGGCTGCCCCGGAGGATGGCGGGACGGGCCGCCAATGTTGTCGAAAGTGCCGCGGACACGCACTCGATGTCGAGCGGCTGCTCGCCGTGGAAGTGGGGAATGCCGAAGCCGCTCGCGATCGCCGCCGGATAGTTGCGGCGGACGACTTGGCCGAAATTGCCCGAGGCGGCGAGCTGATGCTGCATGCCGCCGTCGGTGATCAGGAAGGTCTTGCCGTGGCTGATTTTGCGGTCGACGATCCGGGTCAGATAGACGCCCGCTTCGCCGACGAGCCAGCGGCCGAGCTCGATGGCGAACAGAGTGTCGCGCAGGATTGCCGCGCGGCCCGCCAGCCCTTCGCCGAGCGCCACGCCGACTTTCTCGATGTCGAGCGTCTGTTCTCCAGGGAAATGGGGAATGCCGAAGCCGCCGCCGAGATTGACC
>DASQFO010000434.1:0-3061 GCA_035633095.1 Allosphingosinicella sp.
CCGCCGCGCGGCCGACGAGGTCTATGAGGAAAGCGCTTATGAGGAGCCGGCGATGGCGGCGCCCGAAGCGGGCTTCGAGCGGCCGATCGCCGCGCCGGCGATGGCGGCCCCTGTCGCCGCCGCGGCCGAGGCCGAGGCCGAGGCCGAGGACGCCAGTGTCGAGGATGCTGCTCCGGCCGACGTCGCCGCCCTCGCCGAGGAGAGCGCGCCGGTCGCCGGCCGGCCCTGGCTCGAATTCCTGTTGCGTCCGGTCCGCGCCGGCACCAGCCAGGACGACGCCATCGTCCAGTTCGAGCTGACCATCGGCAATACCGGCACCGTCTCCGCCACCGACGTCAAAATCTCGACCTGGATGTTCGCCGACGGCCAGGGCACCGAGCTGGAGCGGTCGCTGATCGATCCGCCGGCCGGCGCGACCGTCTCCGAGGTCGATATCGCCGCCGGCGACGGCGCCCGGGTCGACGGCGAGTTCTCGTTGCCCAAATCGGGCCTCAGCGAGTCGGTCCTGCCGGTGGTGGTCGCCGACGCGCGCTACCGCCTGCCCGGCGGCGGCGAGGGCCGCACCTCGGCCTCGTTCGCGATCGGCATGGCCGATGGCGACGCGCTGACGCCGTTCCCGACCGACCGCGCCTCGGGCCTGCTCGAGGACGTCGAAGCCCGCCTCCACGGCGAGCCGCGGCGGACCTGAACGCGAACCCCTAGCGGAGGGGACAAGAGAGGGCGGCTCCGAAAGGGGCCGCCCTTTTTTCTTGTCGGGCCGGCGTGGCGGTCGGCTTGACAAGCCGGCGCGCGCGGCGTCCCATCGCGGCGCGTGGCAGCATGAGGGTCCCCAATGTTCGACCGGGTCAGGCGGGCGATCTCTCTCTTCTCCGCGGCGATCGCGATCGCGGCGGCAGCCGCGGCGCCCGGCCACGCGCAGGCCTCGCCGCGCATCGTCGCGGTCGGCGATCTGCACGGCGATTACGGCGCCTATCGCGAGATCGTCCGCGCCGCGGGCCTGGTCGACGACCGCGACCGCTGGGCGGGCGGCGACGCGATCTTCGTGCAAACCGGCGACATCGCCGACCGCGGCCCCGACTCGCTGAGGATCATGCGCCATTTGATGCGGCTTCAGCGGCAGGCTGCGCACGCGGGCGGGCGGGTCGTGGCCCTGGTCGGCAATCACGAGGCGATGAACGTCACCGGCGACCTGCGCCATGTCCATCCGGGCGAGTTCGCCGCCTTCGCGGACGCGAATTCGGAGCGCCGGCGCGAGTCTGTCTATCAGGCGAACCGGGCGGCGATCGAGGCCTTCCATCGCGGCCGCGACCCGGCGATGACGCCCGCGGCGATCCGGCAGGCCTGGATCCGGACGATGCCGCTCGGCAGGATCGAGCATCAGGCCGCCTGGGGGCCCGAAGGCGAGCTCGGCCGCTGGGTCGGGCGCAATCCCGCCGTCGCGCTGATCGACGGCACTTTGTTCGTGCACGGCGGCATCAGCGCCGGCTATGCGCATCTGCCGATCGCGGAGATCAACCGGCTGACCGCCGCGGCGCTGGCCGCGCGCGACCCCTCCCCCGAGGCGATCGTCACCGATCCTTCGGGGCCGCTCTGGTACCGGGGCCTGGTGACGCGCGGCGGCGATGAGGAGTCCGGGCAGGGTCCGCAGGCAGCGCCGCGCCCCTCGATCGAGGAGGAGCTTGAGATCGTCCTTCGCGCTTATGGCGCGCGCCGCATCGTCGTCGGCCACACCCCGGTTCGCGCCGGCATCGCGGTTCTGCACGGCGGCCGGCTGGTCCGCATCGATACCGGCATCGCCGCTTACTATCGGGGCCGGCGCACCTGGCTCGAAATACGGGACGGCAACGTCGTGCCGCATGTCGTGCGATGAGGCGCGCCCTGCGATCGTTCGCCGCTTTGGCGTTCGCGGCCCTGCTATCCGCCGGCGCGGCGGCTGCCGCGCGCGAGCCCAATCCCTTGTTCGCGGCTGACGAGCCGATCCGCCTCACGATCCGCGGGCCGTTCGGCGCGATCGCGCGCAACGCCCCGCGATCGACCGACGCGCATGACGCGTCGCTGGCGCTTGCGGGCGCCGCTCCCGAAACCCATCCGATCAGGCTGTCGGCGCGGGGCATAACGCGGCGCCGCCGCGAGGTGTGCCCGTTCCCGCCGCTGCGCGTCGAGTTCACCGCCGCGCCGACGGCGGCCTCGCTGTTCCGCGGGCAAAGGCGGCTCAAGCTGGTCACCCATTGCCGGCCGGCCGAACTCTTCCAGCAGTTCATGCTGCTCGAATATGCGGCGTACCAGCTGCTCAACACGCTGTCGCCGCGCAGCCTGCGCGTGCGCCTCGCCGCCATCGACTATGTGGAGACGGGAGCGGATCGACCCTTCGCCTCGCGGCTCGGCTTCCTGGTCGAGGACGTCGACGACGCCGCCCGCCGCAACGGGCTGGTCGAGATCGACACCGGAAACATCTTCGAGGCGCGGCTGAGCCCGCGCGACGCGGCGCGCTTCGCCGTCTTCCAATATATGATCGGCAACCTCGATTGGTCGATGGACGCGGGGCCGCGCGGCGCCTTATGCTGCCACAATTCGAAGCTGCTCGGCGCCGCGGCGGGAGCGGCGAACGGACTCATCCCCATCCCCTATGATTTCGATCATTCGGGCCTCGTCGACGCGCCCTATGCGACGCCGCCGCCGCAGGTCGCGGTCGCCACCGTGCGGGCCCGGCGCTATCGCGGCTATTGCATCCACAACGAAGAGGCGCGGGCGGCCGCGGCCGAGGCCCTCGCCGCGCGGCCCGCGCTCCTCGCCGTGCTCGCCGCGATCCCCCAGCTCAGCGCCCGAAGCCGCGCCCGGGCGTCGGCCTATCTCGGCGGATTCTTCGAAGACGTCGGCAGCCCGGAGCAGGTCGCTCAAAAGCTGCTTAGAAACTGCCTCAGATAGTCCGGCGGGTAGATCGTCAGGCGCCCGGGCCGGCCGCGGGCGCCCTCGTCGGCGATCACCAGCTCGTCCGCGGCGGTGACGGTCACGCCCTCGGGCTGCGGGTGGCGGGCTTCGTCGAGCCGGCGGCTGCCGACGA
>DASQFO010000435.1:0-4909 GCA_035633095.1 Allosphingosinicella sp.
TGACGGTTGCAAGTCGCGCCGGGCGCGGGCATCGGGCGGATGGGAGTCGCGATGATCGATTTGGACAGCGAGCAGGAGGCCGCCCGCGCGTGGTTCGAATCGCTGCGCGACCGGATTTGCGCCGAATTCGAGGCGATCGAGCGCGAGGCGGATAGCGACGCCGCCTTCGACTATGTGACCTGGGACCGCGAGGATCCCGATGGCTCGCCCGGCGGCGGCGGCGTCCAGGGCGTGATGAAGGGCAAGGTGTTCGAGAAGGTCGGGGTCAACGTCTCGACCGTCGGCGGCCGCTTCAGCGAGGAGTTCGCCGCCACCATGCACGGCGCCGGCGAGGACCCGCGCTTCTTCGCCACCGGCATCAGCCTGGTCGCGCACATGGCCAATCCACACGTGCCCGCGGTCCACATGAACACGCGCTTCCTTTCCACCACCCGACGCTGGTTCGGCGGCGGCGCCGATCTCAATCCGGCCATTCCCTATGAGGAGGACACGGCCGAGTTCCACGCCCGGCTGCGCGCCGCCTGCGCGGCCCACGACCAGACCTATTACGGCCGCTTCTCGAAATGGGCGGAGGAGTATTTCTACATCCCCCATCGCGGCGTCCACCGCGGCGTCGGCGGCATCTTCTACGACCATCTGGAAGGTCACTTCGACGCCAATTTCGCCTTCACCCGCGACGTCGGCGAGGCGTTTCTCGACATCTTTCCGAAGCTGGTGCGGCGGCGGATGGCAAGCGCGTTCAGCGACGAGGACCGCGCGCGCCAGCTCGAATGGCGCGGCCGCTATGCCGAGTTCAACCTGCTCTACGACCGCGGCACCCTGTTCGGGCTCAAGACCGGCGGCAATGTCGACGCCATCCTGATGAGCCTTCCGCCGCTGGCGACCTGGTCGTGAGCCACGAACTCATCAATGTGCCCCCCGGCCACGTCGGGGCGGTGGTGACGTTTCTCGAGATGACCGAAAGGCCGGCGCCGGCGCCAATCCCCGAATCGCCGCTGCGGCTCGAGCGCTGGGCGCGCGTGGATCCGGAGCGTTATCGGGCGCTGTTCGCCCGGGTCGGCGCGCGCTGGCTCTGGTTCTCGCGGCTGGCGATGAACGATGCCGAGCTGCTCGCCAAGACAGGCGAGGTCCACGCGGTCGTGGATCGCGACGGCGAGGAGGTCGGCCTGCTCGAGCTCGACTTCCGCGCGCCCGGCCTGTGCCAGATCCGCTTTCTGGGCTTCGTCCCCGAGCTGGCCGGCCGCGGCCACGGCCGCTGGCTGTTCGCCGAGACGCTGGCCCGCGCCTGGGCGCCGGGCGTGACCCGGGTCCAGGTCCACACCTGCTCGCTCGACCATGTGGCCGCCTTGCCCGCTTATCTGCGCGCGGGCTTCAAGGTCTATGCGCGCGCGTTCGAGAGCTTCCCCGATCCGCGGCTGGCGGGCCTGCTGCCGCGCGACGCGGCGCCGCAAATCCCCTTGTTCGAAAACGGCGTCGGCTGATCAGTCCGTGACGAGCGCGCGGTAGATCGCCGCGTAGAGGGCCAGCATCAAAGTCGCGAGCAAGGCGGCGAATGCCGAACCGGCGATCTCGGCCAGCAGCGTGCCGAGCTCGCGCCCGGCGACGAGGATGAAGCCCAAGCCGAGCAAAGTCCGGGCGACGCCCATCGCGATCAGCCCGACCAGGCCGACGATGAAGACGATGCCGAACACCGCCCAGCCGCGGCCCTTGGTGATCGCGAAGGACCGCCCGATGACCTCGATCGGGTTGCGCCGGTCCTCCGCCACCATGATCGGCGCGGCCGGGACCAGGCGGCCGATCAGGTAGAGGCCCGGCACGATCAGCAGCGCGAAGCCGAAAAAGACCATGATCGTGATCGAGATCGAAAGCAGGAAATAAAAGGGCAGCAGCATCAGGCCGAAGGCGAGCGCCCCGGCGACGCTGGTCCCCCGAACCAGAACGAGGCGCAGCATCGCCGCGGTTCCGATCATGCTGACCAGCGTCTGCAGCAACACCCAAAGCCAGTTGTCGGAATAATATTCGGCCATCGTATCGACAAGGCGAGCGGCCGCGACCGGCTCGGGCGCCGGCAAATAATGCTCGGCGAGCAGCCCGGGCAGGAAGATGAAGACGCCGGCGATCGCCGCCAGCAGCCGCGCATTCTCGCGCAGCAGCCGCGTCGCATCTTCCCAGACCGCGCTATAGGAAAAAGCCATTTCGCCCCCGCCCGTTGTCGCTTGAGCCATAGGCCCCCGCCCCGGCGGCTTTCAAGCGGAGCTTGCATGGGCCGATCGGCTCGGCAAGGAGGGCGCTTGTGACAGCGGACGCGATCGAATGGCGGGTGTCGCCGGGCCTCACCGCCTATCCCGAGGCGCTGGCGGCGATGGAGGCGCGGGCGGCGGCGATTCGCGAGGGGCGCGCGGCCGAGCTCGTCTGGCTGCTCGAGCATCCGCCGCTCTACACCGCGGGCACCAGCGCCGATCCGGCCGAGTTGATCAATCCCGAGGGCTTTCCGGTCCATGCGGCCGGGCGCGGCGGGCGCTACACCTATCACGGCCCCGGCCAGCGCGTCGGCTACGTCATGATCGACCTCGACAAGAGGGGACGCGATGTCCGCCGCTTCGTCTTCGCGCTCGAAGCCTGGCTGATCTCCACGCTCGGCGACCTCGGCGTCGCGGCGCACCGGTCGCCCGGCCGAATCGGCATCTGGGTCGATCGGCCCGATAGCGACGGGTTGGGCGCCGAGGCCAAGATCGGGGCACTCGGCCTCCGGGTCCGGCGCTGGGTCACCCTGCACGGCTTCTCGGTCAACCTCGCCCCCGAACTTTCGCACTTTTCAGGCATCGTGCCCTGCGGTATTGCCGATTCTCCAGTGACCAGCCTCGACGAGATGGGGGTGCGTGAAATTGGGCCTCGATTCGATCTGGCGCTGAGGCTGAGACTTGAGGAGTTTCTATTCTCACTCGAGGGGGGATAGGCGAGGCTTGAGGCCCGTTTCCAATCCGTATAAAGAGCAGAACTGATTTGGCGAAAAAAGGGGCCTACCCGACCAAATCATCAATCTAGGGAGACCTTTTAATGCGCAAGATTCTCACTTCTTCAATGGTTGCCGGGGCGGCACTTCTCGTCGCGGCCTGCGGCGGCGCCGACACGACCGCCAACACGACCAACATGGGCGATCTGGGCAACGACACGATGATGGACGCCAATGCCGACATGGGCATGGACACCAACATGTCGATGGACGCGAACGCGACGCTGCCCGAGGCCGACGCCAACGTAACCACGACCACGACCACCACGACCACCGATACGAACGCGCAGTAAACGCTTCGCGATTCGACGGGAGAGGGCCGCCGGGCGACCGGCGGCCCTCTTTTTCGTATTCGCCCCGGCCCGCCGGCGCCGCAGCCGCTTGCGCGCCCGCCGGTTCGGGCGGATAAGCCCGAATGCAACCAGTGGAGGATTTTTCGATGCGTGACCTGATCTTTACGGCCAAGGCGGCGATGATCGCCGGCGCGGCCCTGGCGCTTGCCGCGTGCGACGCCGAGCCCGCCGTCAACAACGCGGCGGGCAACGAGCTCGATGCCAACATGACGCTCCAGGAGCCCGCCAACGACGCGAGCGCCATGGAAGCGGCGGGCAACGCGGCCGAAGCCCCGGCGGCGGACGGCAACGCCGCCGAAGATGCGGCGGGCGAAACCGACGGCGGCGACACCGGCGGCAACACGCTCGATAGCAACGTCAGCGGCATGTAGCGTCCCGCGGCGGGCATCCCCCGCCGACGAGACGTGCCGCGGTCGCGACGGGTCATGGCCGCGCCCCTAGGGCGCGGCCCGGCCTGCCGCTAGAGCTGCCGGGACAGCGCGCGAAGGGTGAACTCATGGGCAAGGCGATGAAGACGGGCTTCGGGGCGGCGGCGGCGGCGTTCGCCGCGCTCGGGCTGGCCGTGCCGGCCGCGGCGCCGGCGCAGCTCTTCCTCACCGATCCCGGCTTCCGCTCGGGCCCGATCGACGGCAGCGATCCGCTCGTCGGCCTGCCCCTTCCCGGCGCGACCCCGGCGGAATATCGCGCGCATCTGATCTGGAACCTGCGCTCGGGGCTCAACGTCGCCGCGCTGCAATGCCAGTTCTCGCCTTTTCTGCGGACCGTCTCCAGCTACAACGCGATCATCAACGGCCATCATGCGCGCGAGCTGACCGCCGCCTACACCACGCTCGAAGGCTATTTCCGGCGCGTGAACGGCCGCAACGGGCCGCGCATATTCGACCAATATTCGACCCAGACCTACAATAATTTCTCGACCCTGCAGGCGCAGCTCGGCTTCTGCCAGACCGGAGCCAGGATCGCGAAGGAAGCGCTGGCGACGCCGAGGGGCCAGTTCGGGCAGCTCGCCGCCATGCGCATGCGCGAGTTCCGAAACAGCCTGACGGTGGCGAACGAGACCTACGCCTTCCCCCGCATGCCGATCCAGCTCTCGCCGATCGCGATCGGACCGCGCAACTGCTCGGCGCTGCCGCGTAGCGAGAGGCGGGACTGCGAACGCAGCCGCTAACCCTCTAAAAATAGGCGATTATACCCTTTGCAAACACGCGTTAATGCCCGCTAAGGGTGGACCGCCATGCTGGTGACCCGCGTCACGTGCGCGTTACGGTGCCGATGCTTTAGAGCTGCGCCGATCCGGATTCCCGTAAAAGGCGAGGACTGAGCGCACCGTCCCTGCCGCGAGGCTTTGCAATTTGTCACGAGTCCAGCCGGCACGCGCACGCAGTGACAAGCTGTGCAGCGTAGCCCCAAGCTGCGCGGCGAGCAGGGGAAGATCGGCGGGCCCTCTGCCTTTTTCCTTCTCCAGCCGTTCGAGGAACAGGGCGTCGATGTCGTGGAGCGTGCGATCGAGAATGGCCCGGACGACGGGGCTGGTTAGCGTCTC
>DASQFO010000436.1:0-10391 GCA_035633095.1 Allosphingosinicella sp.
AAGCCGCTGCTGTTCGTCGCCGCTGCGGGCGCCGGGGAGGGGTGGCGCCGCGCCGCGCTCAGCGCGAGCTACGATCATGGCGAGAGCTGGCAGGCGGCGGGCGGGACCGCGGCGGCGGCGATAATCGGCACCGCGCTTGAGGCGCTACCCCCCCTCGGATCTGCCCTGTTCGATCGCATATCGACGCTCGAGGTCGAGGTGGCAAGCGACGCGATGTGGCTCGAAAGCCGGTCCGAGGACGCCCTCGTCGACGGCGCGAATCTGGCCGCGGTCGGAGACGAACTCATCCAGTTCGGCGACGCCGAGTCCCTGGGCCAGCGGCGATTCCGCCTCTCCCGCCTGCTGCGCGGCCGGCGCGGGACGGAATGGGCGGCGATCGGGCATGCTCCCGATGAGGCGTTCACGCTGATTGAGGCGGGGACTCTTGCCGTGCTGGAAGCGCCGGCCGGGTCGCTGGGCGGCGAGGCCCGGATCATGGCGGCCGGAATCGGCGACCTGCAGGATGGGGCGCTGGCATCGGCCGCGATCGTCGGCGCGTCGCTGCGGCCGCCGAGCCCGGTCCACCTGAACGCGCGCGAGACGGAAGCAGGAGATCTCCACCTAAGCTGGGTCCGGCGCAGCCGTCAGGGCTGGTCCTGGCTGAGCGGCAGCGACACGCCGCTCGGCGAAGAGGCCGAACGCTACCGGCTCGCCATCACCGGTGCGGGCTTCGAGCGGACCGTCGAGCTTAGCGCGCCGACCTATCTCTACACGGCGGCCGAGCGCGCCGAAGACGGGTCGGGGCCGATCCAGATCGCGGTTTCGCAGGCCGGAACCTTTGCCGCCTCGCGCGCCGCGATGCTGACCGTCGAATGACCATTGGAGGCACGACATGACCGACACCAGCGCCCGCTTCGCGCTCCCCTTCATCCTGCCGGGTCAGGCGCAGAAGGAGGCCTACCACAACGAGGCGCTTTCGCTGCTCGACGCGGCTCTCCACGCCTCGGTGGAGGAGGGGCCGCTGGCGACTCCGCCGACCGATCCGGACCAGGGGTCAAGCTGGATCGTGGCGACCGGCGCGACCGGTGCCTGGGCCGGCAAGGCGGACGCGCTGGCCTGCTGGACGGGCGGCGGCTGGCGGTACGTTCCGCCGGTTCCCGGCATGTTGGCCTGGAACATCGACCTTGGTTGCTGGCTGCATTGGTCCGGCAGCGCCTGGAGCGACGGAATTCTGCCCGCGACCGCGCTGTCCATCGGCGGCCAGCAGGTCGTTGGGCCACGCCTTTCCGACGTGCCAAGTCCCTCTGGCGGAACGATAATCGACGCCGAAGCCCGCGATGCGATCGACGCCGTCATTGCGACTTTAAAGTCACACGGCCTGATTGATTGAAAGGCTTCCCTTTCGCACCGCAACCTATGTCGCTAGCCATCGTTTCCGCGCTGACTGGTTATCTGCGGTTCGTCTTCCGGATGGGCTGCGGCTTTTCAGCAACAGGTATGGGGCGAAGTCCGCTTGCGCGGAAACGCCGCTTACCGTAATGAGTTCACGTCGCTCCCGCTTGGGACGCAGAGGAAAGGGGAAGATTATGCGGAAGCTCGCCATTGTTGTGGCGCTGTCGTCAACCGTGCTCGCTACTCCGGCACTAGCGCGCAATGGCGCCTGGTATGTCGGTGGCGATTTCGGCGGGATGATCGTCGAGAACAACGGGTTCGATTTCGGCCGCACGCCGACGGTCCCGTCAGACCCAGACGCGCAGATCGCGCTAAATTATGATTATGGCTATGATGCAGCGCTCTTCGTCGGGTACGACTTGGGATCGTTCCGCATCGAGGCAGAAGTCGCCTACAAGCGGGCCGACGTCGACGATATCGAGACCACGGTCCAACTCCCGGGCTTCGCGTTTAACCCGGGCAGTACGCTGGACCTCATTCCAGCGGGCGGCGGCAGCGCGCGCGCCCTCAGCTTCATGATCAACGGCATGCTCGACTTTGGCGACGATGACGGCGTGAGCGGGTTTGTCGGCGCCGGCGTGGGTATGGCCCGCGTCGACTTTAACAACATCCGCGCCTTCTCGAACCTGGGCGCGGCGATCGACGATTCCGATACCCGCTTCGCGTGGCAGGTCGTTGCCGGTCTTCGCCAGGCGCTGACCGACAATGTCGACATCACCGTTCGCTATCGCTTCTTCAACGTGGACAAGCTCGAGACGGTGGACTTCCGCGGGTTCTCGTCGCAAACGCGGTTCCGTTCGCACAGCTTGCTCGGAGGCATAACCTTCAACTTCGGGGCTCCGGAGCCGCCGCCTCCGCCGCCTCCGCCTCCGCCTCCGCCGCCACCTCCGCCGCCACCTCCGCCGCCGCCTCCGCCGGCGCAGGTCGTGGGTCCCTTCATCGTATTCTTCGATTGGGACAAGGACGAGATCACTCCGCAGGCAGCGGCGATCCTCGACAATGCGGCACAGGCCTATCAGCAGACCGGCCAGGCTTCGGTCGTTCTTGCCGGCCACGCCGACCGTTCGGGTTCCGCGGAATACAATATTGGCCTGTCGCAGCGGCGCGCCAATAATGTCCGCGCCTACCTCGCGGGCCGCGGCGTTCCGGACGGTTCGATCACCACGGAAGCGTTCGGCGAGAGCCGGCCGCTGGTCGAGACCGCCGATGGTGTCCGCGAGCCGCAGAACCGGCGCGTGGAAATCACCTTCGGACCGGGCTCCGGCTGGTAAGAAGGCTGACGCCGCTTCGGCGGATGCCACAAGATTGGAGCCGGCCTTCGGGCCGGCTCCTTTTTTTGTGCCCCACCCGCTACCGGCTCCGCACGCGGGGGCTGCCGAAAAACCTGTTCGCAGGGCGTCGCCTTTGATAACGCGAGTGCAATTCAATCCTTCTGAGGGCCAATAATGCGGATCGCGATCATCGGAACCGGCTATGTCGGGCTGGTCTCCGGCGCGTGTTTTTCGGATTTTGGGCACCACGTCGTTTGCGTCGACAAGGACGCCGCGAAGATCGAGGCGCTGGAGCGGGGTCTCATGCCGATCTTCGAGCCCGGTCTGGGCTCGCTGGTCGCCCGCAATGTTGCCGCCGGGCGGTTGTCCTTCACCACCGAACTCGCCGCCGCGGTCGCCGACGCGGAGGCGATCTTCATCGCGGTCGGCACCCCTTCGCGTCGGGGCGACGGCCATGCCGATCTCAGCTATGTCTACGGCGCCGCGCGGGAAATCGCCGCCGAGCTGAAAGGACCCGCGGTTATCGTCACCAAATCGACCGTGCCGGTCGGCACCGGCGACGAGGTGGAGCGCATCCTCCGGGAGGCCGCGCCCGATGCGCGAGCCTGGGTGGTTTCAAATCCCGAATTCCTGCGCGAGGGCGCGGCGATCGAGGATTTTAAGCATCCGGACCGGATCGTGATCGGCGCCGAGGACAGTGAGGCCGCCGAGGTCATGCGCGAAGTCTATCGTCCGCTCTGTCTCAACAAAGCGCCGCTCTTGATCACGTCGAGGCGGACCGCCGAGCTGATCAAATATGCCGCCAACGCCTTCCTCGCGACCAAGATCACCTTCATCAACGAGATCGCCGACCTGTGCGAAGCCGTGGGTGGCGAGGTCCAGGACGTGGCGCGCGGGATCGGGCTCGACGGGCGGATCGGTTCCAAATTCCTTCACGCGGGCCCGGGCTATGGCGGCTCCTGCTTCCCCAAGGACACGGTCGCGCTGCTGAAGACGGCGGAGGACCACCATGTCCCGCTTGGGATCATTGAGGCGGTGGTGAAGGGGAACGACGCCCGCAAGCGCGCCATGGGCCGCAAAGTGATTCGGGCGCTGGGCAAGCAGCCGCGAGGCAAGATCGTCGCCCTGCTCGGCCTCGCGTTCAAGCCGAATACCGACGACATGCGCGAAGCGCCGTCGATCGACATCGTCCAGGTGCTCCAGGATGCCGGGGTGGCGGTGCGCGGCTACGATCCGGAGAGCATGGAGCAGGCGCGGCCGCTCATGCCCAACGTCGAGCTGTTCGCCAATCCCTACGCGGCCGCAGAAGGCGCCGACGCAGTCGTCCTCGTCACCGAATGGGACGCCTTGCGCGCCCTCGACCTCAAGCGGATCGCCGCCTCGATGCGGCACAAGGTGCTGGTCGATCTCAGGAACATCTATCCGCCCGAAGAGGTTGAGGAAGGCGGCCTGGAATGGCATGGTATCGGCCGGCCGGCGCGCTCATGATGGGGGAGGCGAACTTGATCCGAACGATATTCATGACATTGTTGCTCGCCGGGACGGCGGCCGCGACCGCGGCGACCGCCGACCAGGAAGAGATCCCGATCATCGAGATCCGCAAGGCCGACGGTGCCGTGGTGGCGCGCGCGATCCTCTGGCTGGTCCCTCGCGGCGTCGCGGTGCACGTCCAGGCGGCGGGACTGCCGCAGGGCCAATATGGCGTGCACATCCACACCGTCGGCCGCTGCGACGCTCCGGGCTTCGAGAGCGCTGGGGAGCACTGGAATCCGGCCGGCCGCCAGCACGGCAAGCTCAACCCGCAGGGCCATCATCTCGGCGATCTCGATAATCTCCTCGTGAATGCCGAGGGCGGGCGGCTCGAATTCACGATCCCGGGAGCGACGCTGCGCGGCGGCGAGCATCCGATCGTCGATGCCGACGGCGCTTCGCTGGTGATCCACGCCGACCCCGACGATTATCGCACCGACCCGAGCGGCAACAGCGGCGTGCGCATAGCCTGCGGCGTGCTTGCGGCGAGCTAGATCGCCTCGCCGGCGGCGCGGGCGCGCTCGACCTTGGTGGCTTCGAGCTCGGCAATGCGGCGCGCGCAGATCCACAGAGCAAGTAGCGTGAAAGGCGGCACGACGTAGAGCCAGAATATGCCGGCGCTGAGGCTCTGCGTCACATCCGCCATCTTCCCCGCGAAATAGGGGCCGAGCGCGAGCCCGACCATGGTCGTCCCGAGCACGTAGGTGGCGCCGGCCGTGGCGCGCATGCGCGGCAGGACGACGTCCTGCAAGCTGGCGACAGCCGCCCCGACCCAGGCCGAGCCGAACAGCTGCGCAACCGGGCTGGCGAAATAGAAGGTCGCCAAATCGTCGGTGGTGAACATGATCCAGACCGCCGGCGCGGGAAGGATCACCGCGAGCATGTTGACGAATATGCGGCCGCGCGGGTCGCGGCGGCGCCAGAGATCGGAGATGATCCCGCCCGAGATGACGCCGGTCGCCGCCGCGATGGCAGCGCCCCAGCCGAGGATTGTCGCCACTTCATCCCTTGCCGTGAGGCCGGCGATGATCTGGGCCGGCGCGTCCGGCGATCCGTAGAATGTCCGGATCGCGTAAGGGGGCCCCCAAAAGCTGATCGCATAGCTCATGAACGAGATGCTGCCGAAGGCGATGGCTAGCGTCACGACCGTCGGGTTGCCCCAGATCAGCCGATAAACCGGTGGATCGCGGTGCCGGAGCGACTGAACCCATGAGAAGACCGCATAGACGCCGAGGCCATAGGCCAGCCATTGCGGAACATCGCCGGTGACAGCGATCAAGCAGGCTACGGTCACGGCGACACCGGCCAGGGCCGCCAGGTTTACGATGAGCGCGCCGGGGATGCGCGAGACGCTGATCAGGGTCAAAGGCGGCAGGATCGCGAGCAGCTCGCCGCCGAAATTGCGCCAGGCGTTTGGCCGCACCACCGGTTGCGGCAGGCGGTCGGAAGCGCCGCGCAGCGGCTCGCGCAGCGACAGCACCCACAAAGCGAGCAGCAGGCCGGGTATGCCGACGGCGAGGAAGGCGGCCTGCCAGCCGACGAGCCCGAGCGGCGCATCCGCCGCCACCGGGTAAGCGGCGTTCCAGCGGCTGCTGACCAGGCCGCCGACCGGCAGGCTGAGGCCGCCTCCGATATAGAGGCCGGCCGAATAGATGGAGAGCGCGGTGGCCCTCTTCTCCTTCGGGAAATAATCCGAGATCATCGAGTAAGCGGCCGGCGACGCGCTCGCCTCGCCGATGCCGACGCCGATGCGGGCGGTGGCGAGCATGCCGAACGAATTGGCGAATCCCGAGAAAGCCGTCATCGACGACCACAAGGTCAGCCCGATCGCGATCAGGCGGCCGCGATACCAGCTGTCGGCGAGCCGGCCGAGCGGAATCCCGAACAGGGCATAGAAGACAGCGAAGGCGGTCCCGTAAAGGAAGCCGATTTGGGCGTCCTCGAGATGGAGATCCGACTTGATGTCCTGGGCCAGGATCGAGATGATCTGGCGGTCGACGAAATTGACGATGTAAACCAGGACCAGGACGAACAGGGCGTACCAGCCATAGGCGCTGACCCGGATCGGCGCGGGCGAAGCTTCGCCGGAGTCGGTGGCCGCCATACATCCCCTCACGATTGTGCTTCTGTCTTCATCTGGCTAGCAGAGCAGGGCGCTTTGGCAACAAGGCTTGGCCCGATGACCGTCGCCGTTCTGTTCGTTTGCCTCGGCAATATCTGCCGCTCGCCGCTCGCCGAGGCGGCTTTTCGCGCCGCGGCCGAGCGGCTGGGGCTCGAGGTCGAGATCGAGTCCGCGGGCACCGGCGGCTGGCATGCAGGCGAGCCGCCGGACACGCGCGCGGTCGCCGCGGCGCGGCGCGGCGGTGTCGACATCGCGCACCTGCGCGCGCGCAAGGTGACGCAGGTCGATTTCGACCGGTTCGACCACATCGTCGCGCTCGACGAGGAGAATCTCGCCGATCTCGTGGCGATGCGGCCGGCCGGAAGCCGCGCAATCTTGTCGCTGCTGCTCGATCATGCGCCCGGACGCCAGGGGCAAGCGGTGGACGATCCCTATTATGGCGGCGACCGGCATTTCGACATCACCTGGAGCGACGTGAATGAGGGCGCGCGAGGATTGGCGCGGACGCTCCAGGGGGAACGCACGTCATGAGCCTGATCCTGCACTATCACCCGCTCTCCTCGTTCTGCTGGAAGGTGCTGATCGCGCTTTACGAGAACGACACGGCGTTCACGCCGAATATCGTTGATCTCGGCGATCCGGAATCGCGCGGGTTGTTCGCCGCGCTGTGGCCGGTCGCCAAGATGCCGGTCCTCGAGGACAAGGCGCGCGGCAGCGTCGTGCCGGAGACCAGCGTCATCATCGACTATCTCGATCTTCACCATCCAGGGCCGGTCAGGTTCGTCCCCGGCGATCCCGACCGCGCCCGCGCGGTGCGGCTTTGGGACCGCATCTACGACAATTACGTTCAGGCGCCGATGCAGAAGATCGTGATCGACCGGATTCGGCCGGAGGGACAGCGCGATCCGTTCGGCGTCGACGAGGCGCGCAAGCTGCTGACGACCGCGATGGCGATAGTCGAGCGCGAGATTGCGGGCCGGACCTGGGCCATGGGAGACGATTTCACCCTCGCCGACTGCGCCGCAGCGCCGGCCCTGTTCTACGCCGACAAGGTGATGCCGCTGGCGGGCGCCTATCCAGAAGCGCTGGCGCTCCTCAAGCGGCTGAAGGCACGGCCGAGCTTTTCGCGGGTGCTCGACGAGGCCGAGCCCTATTTCCAGTATTTCCCCGGCGGGTGAGCGCCTTTTCCCAACGGGTCGCGGAAGTGACGGGCGTTGCCGAAGAGCGACTGGAGCGGCTCGCCGGCGGCGATCTTTCCGAAGTGCTGCTGGTCCCGCGGGCCGACGGCATTCAGGTGGTCGCCAAAGGCGGACCGTCGGTTGCCACCGAGGCCGCGATGCTGCGCGCCCTCGCTGGGGCAGAGATGCCCGTTCCGGCGGTCGAGGGCGAGCTCGAGGGCGTGCTGCTGCTCGAACATGTCGCCAATGACGGCGTGTTCAGCGCCAATTCCTGGGCGGATATCGGCGCCGCCTTGCGCAAGCTGCACAGCCGCACCGGCGAAGCCTATGGCTGGCCGGCCGATTATGCGCTGGGCACCGTCGCCCTCGACAATCGCGAGAGCCGGGACTGGCCGCGTTTCTGGGGCGAGCAAAGGCTGATCGCGGCGGCGCGCCTGCTCGACCGGCCCTGGCGCGAGCGGGTCGAGCGGCTCGCGGAGCGGCTCGGCGACCTGCTCCCGGCGAGCCCTGCGCCCGCCTTCCTCCACGGCGACCTGTGGACCGGCAACATCCTGGTCCGCGACGGCCGGCTCGCCGCGCTCGTCGATCCCGCCTGCTATTTTGGCGACGCCGAAGTCGACCTCGCCATGCTGTGCCTGTTCTCCGCGCCGCCGGACGAGTTCTGGGAGGCTTATGGCGCGGCCGATCCGAGCCGGGAGGCGCGGCTGCCTCTCTACCAGCTATTTCCCGCCCTCGTTCATCTAAGGCTGTTCGGCGCCGCCTATGTGCCGATGGTCGAGCGGCTTCTCGGGGCGGCGGAGGGTTAAGTGAGCTTGTAGCGCTCGACGATCGAATAGACCGCGCCCTCGGGGGTCAGCGTGCTTTCGAACAAAGCGAAGCTGTCGACGGCGAAGGGGGCGCTGACAAGGCCGCCCGATTCTTCGAGCAAATTTCCAACCGGCCCCGACGAGCGCTTGAGCCGCGCCAGGGTGATGTGCGGCAGATAGGCGCGCTGCTCGGGCTCGATGCCGACGCGGACGAGGGCGGCGTCGACCTTCTTGTGAAGCGCCTTGACCGGCTCGTGCGGGGTGACGCCGGCCCAGACCGCTTCGGCCTGGCCGCGCCGGTCGAACGCACCGATGCCGTTCAGCGCGATCTCGAACGCGGCATGGTGAATGCCGCCGAGCGCGGCATGGACGTCGCCGGCGCGGTGGCGGTCGAGCTCGCCGACGAAGCGCAAGGTGAGGTGGAGCTGGTCGTCTTTCTGCCAGCGCGCGCCGCTTATCCCGCCCATCGCGCCGAGCAGAAGGCCGCGAATCGCCGCGGGCGGCTTTATGGCGACGAACAATCGGTGCATGCCGCGATTCTAGCAGAGGTCCGGGGCGAAATCACCGGCTCCGGACCCCCGGGGCCTCTCTCCGCCCCGTCCGGTTTTCCTTGAATTGCGACCCAATCCCTCCGATATTCCCGCGGTACGGCAATTCCTGCCGGGGATGGGAGAATTTTCACATGTCTGATCCACGGTTCGGCACGACCCAACAGCCGACCACGACCGTCGGGCGGGACGTCGCATTCGACGCGGGCCTTCGGTCCCACATGCTGTCGGTCTACAATTACATGACCTCGGGCGTGCTCTTGACCGGCATCGTCGCGATGCTGTTCGCGCGCTCGGGCATGGCGGCGGAGCTCTTCGCCGGCGGCGGCCTTCTCGTCTGGCTGGTCATGCTGGCGCCTCTCGGCATCGTGCTCTGGATGAGCTTCGGCATCAATCGCATCTCGACCGGAACGGCGCGATTGCTGTTCTGGGTCTATGCGACGCTGATGGGATTGTCGCTGTCGACGATCTTCCTCATCTATACGGGCAGCTCGATCGCCCAGACCTTCTTCGCCACCGCGGCCGCCTTCGCGGGCCTCAGCCTGTGGGGCTACACCACCAAGAAGGATCTGTCGGGCTTCGGCACGTTCCTCGTCATGGGCGTGTTCGGCCTGATCATCGCGATGATCATCAACATGTTCATGCAATCGACCGCGATGGACCTCGCGATCAGCGCGATCGGCGTGCTGCTGTTCGCCGGCCTCACCGCGTACGACACGCAGAAGATCAAGAGCATGTACTATTCCGTCGCCGGCACCGATCATCAAGGCAAAGCGGTGGTGATGGGGGCGCTGACGCTCTATCTCGACTTCATCAACCTGTTCCTGTTCCTGCTGCGCTTCATGGGCAGCCGCGACTGATCCCAGGGATCGGAAAGCACAAGAAGGCCCGGCGGAGACGCCGGGCCTTTTCTTTTGGCTCAGCGCAGGTGCCGGTCGAAGAAGGCGATCGTCGCCGCCCAGGCCTGCTCGGCCGCCGCGCGGTTGTAGCGCGCCGCCGAAGTGTCGTTGTGGAAGGCGTGGTCGACGCCCGGATAGGTGGTCGTCTCGACCGTCTTGCCGGCCGCGCGCAACGCCTCCACCCAGGGGCCGGCGGTCGCGTTGACCCGGTCGTCGCGCCCGGCAAGGACGATAAGCATCGCCGCCTCGACGCGCGCCGCCTCGGACGGATCGGGCGCGGGACCGTAAAAGGAGACACCGGCCTTAAGCGCCGGCCCCGACGCGACTGCGAGCCGGTTCACCATCGCGCCGCCCCAGTAGAAGCCGACGATGCCGACCTTGCGCGAGCCGCCCGCGGCGGACGCGAGCCAGCCTATCGAGGCGGCGCCATCGGCGACCGTCTCGGCCATGTCGAGCGCCCCGATCATCGCGCGCGCCCGATCCTCGTCGGCAGGGGTGCCGCCCGCCGTGCTGAGGAAATCGGGCGCGACCGCCGAATATCCGGCGAGCGCAAGCCGTCGCGCGACGTCGCGAATATGGTCGTTGAGGCCGCGATTCTCGTGGATC
>DASQFO010000437.1:0-8491 GCA_035633095.1 Allosphingosinicella sp.
CGGCACCGAGGCGCTCTGGTTCCACGACGTGATCCTGATGCCGGTGATCACGGTGATCTCGCTCTTCGTCCTGGCGCTGCTCGCCTGGGTCATGTTCCGCTACCGGCGCGGCGCCAACCCGACGCCCTCGCGCAACACCCACAATACGACGCTCGAGATCGTCTGGACTTTGGTGCCGGTGCTGGTCCTGGTCGTGATCGCGGTGCCCTCGATCCGGCTGCTCGCCCACCAATATAATCCGCCCGCCGCCGACCTCACGATCAAGGCGATCGGCAATCAATGGTATTGGGAATATCAATATCCCGATCATGGCGTGAATCTGGTTTCGAACATGCTGCCCGATGCCGATGCCGACCGCGCCGGCGAGCCCAGGCAGCTTGCCGCCGACGAGCGGATGGTGGTGCCGGTCGGCGCCGTGGTGAAGCTGATCGTGACCTCCAACGACGTCATCCACGCCTGGGGCGTTCCCGCCTTCTGGACCAAGATCGACGCCGTCCCGGGGCGGCTCAACGAGACCTGGTTCCGGGCCGACCGGCCGGGCGTCTATTACGGCGTCTGCTACGAATTGTGCGGCGCCCGCCACGGATACATGCCGATCGCGGTCGAGGTCGTCTCGCCCGCGCGCTTCGCGGCCTGGATCGCGGCGCAACCGGGCGGCCATATGCCGGGGGCGCAGCCCGCCGCCACGCCGACATCGGCCCGCGCATCCGCGGCCGCCACCAATCAAAGCGCACCCACCAATTAAGGCGGCAGAGACAACATGACCGACACTACCGCAGACGCCGTCCATTTCGAGGCCCACCACGCCGAGGCGCACCATGACGCCGACCACAAGCCGGGCTTCTTCGTGCGCTGGTTCATGTCGACCAACCACAAGGATATCGGCACGCTCTATCTGCTGTTCGCGGTGACGGCGGGGATTATCGGCGGGGGCATTTCCGGCCTGATGCGGGCCGAGCTGGCCGAGCCCGGCATCCAGTATCTGGGCACCTGGGCCTCGTTCATGAACTCGGTCGTCGGCATGCCTCCGGCGACCTTCGACGAATCGTTGCACATGTGGAACGTGCTGATCAGCGCCCACGGCCTGATCATGGTCTTCTTCATGGTCATGCCGGCGATGATCGGCGGCTTCGGCAATTGGTTCGTGCCGCTGATGATCGGCGCGCCCGACATGGCCTTTCCGCGGATGAACAACATCTCGTTCTGGCTGCTCCCGCCGGCCTTCATCCTCCTTTTGGGCAGCTCGTTCGTCACCGGCGGCACCGGCCTCGGCGCCGGCGTCGGCTGGACGGTCTACGCGCCGCTCTCGACCTCGGGCTCGGCCGGCCCCTCGGTCGACATGGCGATCTTCGCGCTCCACCTCGCCGGCGCCTCCTCGATCCTCGGCGCGATCAACTTCATCACCACCATCTTCAACATGCGCGCGCCGGGGATGACGCTGCACAAGATGCCGCTCTTCGTCTGGTCGATCCTGGTCACCGCCTTCCTGCTGCTGCTGGCGCTCCCTGTGCTCGCGGGCGCGATCACCATGCTGCTGACGGACCGCAATTTCGGCACCCACTTCTTCGACGCGGCCGGCGGCGGCGATCCCGTTCTCTACCAGCATTTGTTCTGGTTCTTCGGCCATCCCGAGGTCTACATCATGATCCTGCCGGGCTTCGGCATGGTCAGCCAGGTGATCGCGACGTTCAGCCGCAAGCCGGTCTTCGGCTATCTCGGCATGGCCTATGCGATGGTCTCGATCGGGGTGATCGGCTTCATCGTCTGGGCGCACCACATGTTCACCGTCGGCATGGACGTGAACACCAAGATGTACTTCACCGCGGCGACGATGGTGATCGCGGTGCCGACCGGCATCAAGATCTTCTCGTGGATCGCGACCATGTGGGGTGGCAGCCTCACCTTCCAGACGCCGATGATGTGGGCGCTCGGCTTCATTTTCATGTTCACCGTCGGCGGCGTCACCGGCGTCGTCCTCGCCAATGCCGGCGTCGATACGGTGATGCACGACACCTATTACGTCGTCGCCCATTTCCACTACGTGCTCAGCCTCGGCGCGGTCTTCTCGCTGTTCGCGGGCTGGTATTATTGGTTCGGGAAGATGTGGGGGAAGAGCTACGTCGAGTGGATGGGGCAGGCCCATTTCTGGCTGTTCTTCGTCGGCGTCAACGTCCTCTTCTTCCCGATGCATTTCCTCGGCATGGACGGGATGCAGCGGCGCGTGCCCGACTACACGCCGGCGTTCGAGCCGTGGAACAACCTCGCGACCTACGGCTATTTGCTGATGGCGGCGGGGATGGCGTTCTTCTTCGCCAACATCTTCTGGTCGCTGATCGCGGGCAGGAAGGAGCCGGACAATCGCTGGGGCGAGGGCGCGACGACGCTCGAATGGACGCTGTCCAGCCCGCCGCCCTTCCACCAGTTCGAGACGCTGCCGAAGGTGGATTGACGCATTCGAGTAGGAAATTGTCATGCCAGCGCAGGCTGGCATCCAAGCTGACTCAGCATGGACCCCAGCCTTCGCTGGGGTGACGAAGAGAGAGTTATGACCAGCACGACGCTCGACCATCAAGCCGCTCTCCCCGCCCACTGGCGGGACCTGTTGGCGCTGACCAAGCCCCGGGTGATGTCGCTCGTCGTCTTCACCGGGCTTTGCGGGCTGCTGGTGGCGCCGGCGCCGATCCATCCCGTGCTCGGCTTCACCGCCATCCTGTGCATCGCGCTCGGCGCGGGCGCGGCGGCGGCGCTCAACATGTGGTGGGAGGCGGATATCGACGCGCTGATGAAGCGCACCGCGTCGCGCCCCATTCCGGCCGGAAGGCTGGACCCGCAGACCGCGCTCCACTTCGGCGTCGGGCTTTCCTTCTTCTCCGTGTTGCTGATGGGCGTCGCGACCAACTGGCTCGCGGCGGCGATCCTCGCCGTCTCGATCCTGTTCTACGTCTTCGTCTACACGATCTGGCTGAAGCGCCGGACGCCGCAGAACATCGTCGTCGGCGGCGCCGCCGGCGCCTTCCCGCCGGTGATCGGCTGGGCGGCGGCGACCGGCGACGTCACCGCCCTGCCGCTGATCCTGTTCGCGCTCGTCTTCCTGTGGACGCCGCCCCATTTCTGGGCGTTGTCGCTGTTCATCCGCTCCGATTACGCCAGGGCCGGGGTGCCGATGCTGCCGGTGGTCGCGGGCGCGAAGGCGACCCGGATCCACATCCTGCTCTACACGCTGCCGATGGCGGCGGCTTCGGTCGCGCCCTGGCCGCTCGGGCTCGCCGGGCCGGTCTACGGCATCGCGGCCGTCCTGCTCGGCGCCGCGTTCCTGATCCTGGCGCTGCAGGTCCTCGCCAGCCGCGCCGCCGAGCCCGCCCACATGAAGGCGGAGAAGCGGCTGTTCGCTTTCTCGATCCTCTATCTGTTCGCGATCTTCGGCGCGCTGGTCGCGGACAGCCGGCTGATCGCATGACGCCCCTCGACGAGCAGGAGGTTCGCCGCCGCCAGAAGAGCCGGGCGATCATCATGGCGCTGCTGCTCGCCGCGTTCGTCGCGCTCGTCTACGCGATCACCATCGCCAAGATGGGCGCAGGCCAATGAGCCGGAAGACGCGCACCGCCCTGCTCGCGGTCCTTTTGGTGTGCGGGATGACCGGCCTCTCCTTCGCCGCCGTGCCGCTCTACCGGATCTTCTGCCAGGTCACCGGCTTCGACGGCACCCCCCGGCGCGCCGAGAACGAGCGGGCGCCGGGCGATGCCGGACGCATGATCTCGGTCCGCTTCGACGCCAACACCGCGCCCGCCCTCCCTTGGCGGTTCGCGCCCGTCGACACCCACCGAGACGTCGCGATCGGGGCGCGCAACATCGCGCTCTACACCGCCCGCAACCTCTCCGATCGGCCGGTGACCGGCACCGCGACCTTCAACGTGACGCCGAGCCAGGCCGGGCAATATTTCACCAAGATCCAGTGCTTCTGCTTCACCGAGCAGAGGCTGTCGCCGGGGCAGGAGGTGTCGATGCCGGTGGTCTTCTACGTCGACCCCCGGATCCTCGCCGATCCCGACGCGCGCGACATCAGCGAGATCACGCTTTCCTACACCTTTTACCCAGTGGACCGGCGCCCGAGCGGAAGCTAGAGGACCAACCGTCACCCCGGCGAAGGCCGGGGTCCCGGAGAGGTAGGGCACGGCCCTGCTCCACGAGGTCCCGGCCTTCGCCGGGATGACGAAACCAGACGAAGGACGAGCTGCGATGGCCGGAGCGAAGACCCACCAATATCACATCGTCAATCCGAGCGTCTGGCCGCTGATCGGCGCCATCTCGGCGCTCGCCTTCTTCGGCGGCATGGTCATGTGGATGCACGACAAGCCCTATGGCGCCTACATCATCGTCGCGGGCGTGATCGGCATCGCCTTCACCATGTTCAGCTGGTGGGTCGACGTGGTCCGCGAAGCGCATGGCGGCGACCATACGCCGATCGTCCAGCTCCACCTCCGATACGGCATGATCCTGTTCATCGCGTCCGAGGTGATGTTCTTCGTCGCCTGGTTCTGGGCGTTCTTCAACGCCGCCCTGTTCCCGACCACCGTCGAGGCGGTCGGCGGGGTCTGGCCGCCCGAGGGCATGCACGTCCTCGATCCGTTCGGCTGGCCCTTGCTCAACACGATGATCCTGCTCTGCTCGGGCTGCACCGTCACCTGGGCCCACCATGCTTTGATCCACGGCCATCGCGACGGCCTGATCAAGGGCCTGTGGCTGACGATCGCCCTGGGCTTATTGTTCACCTCGATCCAGGCCTATGAATATGCCAACGCGCCGTTCGGCTTCGCCGACAATATCTACACCTCGACCTTTTTCATGGCGACCGGCTTCCATGGGTTCCACGTCATCGTCGGCACCATCTTCCTGATCGTGTGCCTCGCCCGCGCCTATAAAGGCCATTTCACGCCTGAGCAGCATTTCGGCTTCGAGGCGGCGGCCTGGTACTGGCACTTCGTCGACGTGGTCTGGCTGTTCCTGTTCCTGTGCATCTACGTCTGGGGCGGCTGGGGCGCCGCATATCACTAGCCCTCTCCCCGTTATCCCGACCGGACCGTTATCGCCGAAGTGCCGGCCGTGCGGCGCCAAGAACGAATGAGGCGGCTCCCGCTCGTCCCCACCCTGATCGTCGCCGCGGCGGTGCTGACCATGATCGGTCTCGGCATCTGGCAACTCCAGCGCGCCCAGTGGAAAGAGCGGCTGCTTGCCCAATATGCCGCCGCCGCCCGGATGCCTGCTCTCGATCTCGACCCGCTGCTCGACGGGGAGGGTCCGCTACCGCCTTTCGCCTTCCGCCGCGCGCTCGTCACCTGCCGGGCCGACAATGTTGCGGCCGTACCGCGCACCGGCCGGAGCGCCACCGACCTGCCCGGCCAGGTCTTCATCGTGCCTTGCCATCCGGGCGCGGACGGGCTTGCCGGGAGGCTGACGGTCAATGCCGGCTGGGCGCCGCGCTTCGACGCGGTCGATCGCCTCACCCTCAACGGGATCGTCGCCGGCCGGATCGGCGCGGTCGGCGAGGACGGCGCGATCGTCCTCACCGCCGCCACGCCCGTCCCGCCGCTGGCGCCGAGCCAGCCCGCCAGCATCGAGACCATCGCCAACAATCATCTGCTCTACGCCGCCCAATGGTTCTTCTTCGCGGCGGCGGCGGCGTTAATCTACCTGCTCGCGCTCAGGCGGCGCAACGCGCCCAAGTTGCCGCCGGAGCCCTGAGCGCCTAGATCGCGGCTTCCGATGATGCAGCTCACCACTCTTTCGAACGGCCTCAGGGTCGCCAGCCGCTCGATGCCGGGCTTCGAGACCGCCGCAATCGGCCTCTACACCGACGCGGGCTCGCGCCACGAAACCGCGCGCCTCAACGGCCTCGCCCATTTGTTCGAGCATATGGTGTTCAAGGGCGCGGGCGGCCGCTCGGCGCGCGCGATCAGCGAGGCGATCGAGGACGTCGGCGGCGACCTCAACGCCTGCACCGAGCGCGAGGGCACCAGCTTCAGCGCGTCGCTGCTGGCCGAGCATCTGCCGCTCGGCATCGAGCTCCTCGCCGACATGATCCTGCGCCCGCATTTCGATCCCGCCGACCTCGCGCGCGAGAAGGAGGTGGTGCTGCAGGAGCTGGGCGAGGCGCGCGACACGCCGTCGGACATCATCTTCGACGACCTCTGGGCCGCGGCCTTTCCCGATCAGCCGCTCGGCCGCTCGATCCTGGGCGACGAGGACAGCATCGCCGCGATCGAGCTGGCCGACCTCCACGCCTGGCGGGCCGAGCGCTACCGCGCCGGCAGCCTCTATCTGGTCGCCGCCGGCAAGGTCGACCATCGGGCGCTGGTCGCGCTCGCCGAAGCGCGGTTCGCCGGCCTTCCCCCGGGCGTGATCGATCCCCCTCAGCCGGCGCATTTCGCCGGCGGCGTGCGCTCGGGCGGCGGCCGCGCCGACCAGGCCCATCTCGCCATCGCGTTCGCCGCGCCGGCGCAGCTCGACAGCGACTATTATGCGGCGCGAATGTTCGCGGACCTGGTCGGCGGCGGCGCCTCGTCGCGGCTATTCCAGGCGGTCCGCGAGGAGCGCGGCCTCGCCTACACGATCTGGGCATCGCTCAATCCCTATCGCGACGCCGGCATCTTCCACGTCTATGCGGCGACCGCGCGCCGCGAGGCCGCCGCCGCCGCCGCGCTGATCGGCCAGGTCGTCGCCGACGCCGCCGAGACCGCGACGCAGCGCGAGCTCGACCGGGTGCGGACCCAGGCCAAGGCGGGCCTCTTGATGTCGCTCGAATCGAGCTGGGGCCAGGCCTCCTATGTCGCGCGCCAGCTCATCGTCCACGGCCGGCTGGTCGAGTCCGACGAAGTGGTGCGCGCGCTCGAGAAGGTGACCCTCGAAGACGTCCGCGCGGCCGGCGCCAAAATGCTCGCCGGGGCGCGGGCGAGCGCGACGATCGGCGTGCCGGCGGTGCGCGCCGCGTGAAGCTTAGGACGCTCGTCGCTGAGCCCTGGGCCGATTACGCCCTCATGGATTCGGGCCATGGCCGAAAATATGAGCGCTATGGCCGCTTCCGCTTCATTCGCCCGGAGCCGCAGGCTCTGTGGTCCCCGGCCCCGCCCGCCTGGGTCGCAGACGGCGAGTTCATCCCGGGCTCGGACGAGGAGGGCGGGGGGCGCTGGCAATTCGCCCGGCCGGTGCCGGGGGAAGGCTGGGATCTGGCCTGGGAGGAGGTCCGTTTCCGCGCCCAGTGCACGCCCTTCCGCCATCTCGCTTTCTTCCCCGACATGGCGCCGCAATGGGCCTGGATGCGGGCGCGTCTGGGCGAAGGCGACGAAGCGCTGAATCTGTTCGGCTATACCGGCGTCGGCACGCTCGCTTTGGCCGCCAAGGGCGCGCGGCTCACCCATGTCGACGCCTCGAAGAAGTCGGTCGAAGCGGGTAAGGTCAATGCGGCGCTCTCCGGCATGGCGGAGCGGCCGATCCGCTGGATCGTCGACGACGCCACCAAATTCGCCGCGCGCGAGGTGCGGCGGGGCAAGCGCTATGACGGGATCATCCTCGATCCGCCCAAGTTCGGGCGCGGGCCGACCGGGGAAATCTGGCGCTTGGAGGAAGGGCTTCCCGGCTTGATCGCCGACTGCCGCAAATTGCTCGACGCCGACAGCCGCTTTCTCGTCCTTACCGTTTACGCGGTGCGCATGTCGGCGCTCGCGATCGGCGAATTGCTCAGTCAGGCGCTCGGGGATTTGGGCGGGACGGTCGAATATGGAGAAATGGCGGTCCGCGAGGAGGCGCGCGGCCTGCTGCTGCCGACCGCGATCTTCGCGAGGTGGAGCCGCTGAACGGGGCCGTCTATCGCTAGCACCAGGGCTCCCGGCGTCCGGTCCATTCCCGCGCCAGGCCCTCCGCGACCAGAATTCGCCCCAGCGACTCGCCGCCGCGCGTGACGATCCTGAGCTTGCGGCCGTAGCGGTCTTCGTCCCTCGTGCCGGTCCGCCGCAGCTCGAACGGGCCGGCGACGAGCAATGTGCGCATCCGCGTGGTGGCGCGCGCCGCCAGCTCGCGTTCGTAGGCGCATTGGCCGCGCACCTCGGGGGTGTCGATGTCGGCGATACGAATACGAATATTCCGATAGTCGAACGTATCGCCATCGATCACCTCGACCAGAGCGGGGCTGCCCGGCTCGGCGCCGAGGCCGAGCGGCCAGGGGATCGGGCTCTCGGTCACCATCACATAGGCGGTGCCGAGGAAGAGGCCGGCCGCGACCATGAAGACGATCTGGGCGAGGCCCGGACGCCGCGGCCGCGGGCGCCCGCCGGGGATGAAACGCGGATTCCAATGCTTCGACATGCGCGGCAAGCTAGGCCGCGAATCCTCTCCAAGCCGCTAATGCACCCGGCAAAGGGCTCACCCCATCAGCCCGGCCGCCTTCAGCGCCTTTTCGATCGTCGCCTGGACGCCGCTCGCCGGTTCGGGCCGCCGGGCG
>DASQFO010000438.1:0-2101 GCA_035633095.1 Allosphingosinicella sp.
AAGGCAGGCGCGCGGCGAATTCGACGAGGCGGTGGTCGAGCAGAGGCTCGCGCGCCTCGAGGCTGACCGCCATCGAGGTGCGGTCGACCTTGGTGAGGATGTCGCCGGGCAGCCAGATCTTGAGGTCGGCATATTGGGCGCGGGAGAGCGCGTCCTTGGCGGGGGCGTCGCGCATCGCGTCGACGTAGCGCGCTTCGGCGACGTGGCCGTGGAGCGGCGCGGTGAGGATCTTGCGGCGGATCGCGGCGGGGGTGACGCCGACGGCGTTCGCATAGGCCTCGCCGCTCCCCTGCCCCAGCGCCTGCAGCGTCGTCTTGGCGCGCAGGGCCCGCGGCGCCCAATCGAGCTTGGGGTAGAGATTCCCGAGCGCTCCGACGACGCTCCTGAGCGGCCCGGGCATCATGCCCCGGACGCGCTCCTCGGCGGCGAACAGGCGGTAGCGGCGATAGCCGGCGAAGGCCTCGTCGGCGCCGTCACCCGAAAGCGCGACCTTGACCCTTTCCACCGCCAGCTGGGAGACCCGGTAGGTGGGGAGCGCGGAAGCGTCTGCGAACGGCTCGTCGAAGGCGTCGGCGAGGACGTCGATGAGGCCGAAATCGTCGGAAGCGACAATGCGGCTGCGATGATTGGTGGCGAAAAGCGCGGCGACCTGGGCCGCGTAGCGTGTCTCGTCATGGCCGGCATCGTCGAAGCCGATCGAGCAGGTCTCGACCGCGCCGCGGCTCGCTTCGGCCATGAAGGCGACCACGGCGGAGCTGTCGACCCCGCCCGAGAGAAAGGCGCCCAGCGGCACGTCGGCGACCATGCGCGAGCGCACGGCGGCCTCGAGGCGTTCGACCATCTCCTCTTCCAGCGCTTTGGCCGAGGCGCGGACCGGGCTGGAGAAATCCACGTTCCAATATTGCACCGGCCGGGGCACAAGACGGCCGCGGCGGACGTGGAGATAGTGGCCGGCGGGGAGCTTCTTCACCCCTTCGACGATCGAAGCATCGTCGGGGACGTAGCCGTAAGCGAGATAATCCTCGATCGCCTGCGGGCTCGGCGTTCGGCGCAGGCGCGGGTGGGCGAGCAGGCCCTTCAATTCGGAGGCGAAGATCAGGGCGCCGTCGGAAAGCTCGGCGTAGAAAAGCGGCTTCACGCCGAGCCGGTCGCGGGCGAGGAAGAGCGCGTCCTCGCCGGCATCGTAGAGGGCGATGGCGAACATGCCGTTCAAATGGGCCAGGCAATCCGGCCCCCATTCGGCCCAGGCGGCGAGGATCACCTCGGTGTCGCTTTCGGTGCGGAAGCGATGGCCCTTGGCCTGGAGGCCTTTGCGCACCTCGCGGAAATTGTAGATCTCGCCGTTGAACATCACCACCTGGCGGCTCCCTTCCGCGTGCATCGGCTGCGCGGCCGCGTCGGAAAGGTCGATGATCGCGAGGCGGCGGTGGCCGAAGCCGATTCCGGGCGCGGTCCAGATGCCGCTGCCGTCGGGGCCGCGATGGGCGAGCACGTCCGTCATCGCCTCGACCCGCGCCGGATCGACCGGCTTGGGCACGTCGGGGTGGAAGATGCCGGCGATGCCGCACATGGCGGTCAGCGGAGCCCGGCGGCGCCGTCGGCGAGCCGGTCGATCGGGCCGAGCTGGGCGATGAAATCGTCGATCGCCGCACGCGAATCGCTCGAGATCAGGATCGCGACCGCGCGTTGCGGGCCGCCGAGCAACCGCACCTTCATCGTCTCCAGCTTCACGCCCACGCCGCTCCCGGTCAGGATAGTGCCGACACGGTAGAAGCTGACGACCTCGCGCTCCACCCCGTGCGAGGCGATCCGTTCCGCGCGTCCGTTCGGCGGCGCGGGCGCGTCGGCGGTCCACGCCCAGGCGCCGCCGGGCGCGGCGGCGCCCTGGCCGAAGCCGACCAGCTCGCGGCCCTCGCTCTGGCGGGCATAGACGGCGATGGCGAGATCGACCGCCTCGCCCCGCCCGTCGCGGTAGCGGGCCACCGCCAGGCGATCGGCTCCCGTATAATGGGGGCGCCAGTCGGCGGCCGGCGGGACCCGGCGCCAGCCCGGAATTTCGGGGATCGCGATCTCGGGCGGAACCGGGCGATCGCCCGCGGCC
>DASQFO010000439.1:0-2062 GCA_035633095.1 Allosphingosinicella sp.
GCGGATGATCGCCTCGCACCGGCTGATCGCCAAGATGCCCACCATCGCGGCCATGGCCTATAAATATTCGATCGGCCAGCCGATGGTCTATCCGCAGAACAGCCTCACCTACACCGGCAATTTCCTGAGGATGACGTTCAGCGTCCCGGCCGAGCCCTATGAGGTCAATCCGATCATCGAAAATGCGATGCGCCGGATCTTCATCCTCCACGCCGACCACGAGCAGAACGCCTCGACCTCGACCGTGCGCCTCGCCGGCTCGTCGGGCGCCAATCCCTTCGCCTGCATCGCCGCCGGCATCGCCTGCCTGTGGGGGCCCGCCCATGGCGGCGCCAACGAGGCGGCCCTGAACATGCTGCGCGAGATCGGCAGCCCCAAGCGCATCCCCGAATATATCGCGCGCGCCAAGGACAAGGACGACCCGTTCCGGCTGATGGGCTTCGGCCACCGCGTCTACAAGAATTTCGACCCGCGCGCGAAGGTGATGCAGAAGACGGCCGAGGAGGTGCTGAACGAGCTTGGCATCTCCGACCCGGTGCTCGACACCGCCCGCGAGCTCGCCGAGATCGCGCTCAAGGACGATTATTTCATCGAGAAGAAGCTCTACCCGAACGTCGATTTCTATTCGGGCGTGATCCTCTCGGCGATCGGCTTCCCGACCGACATGTTCACCGCTTTGTTCGCGCTCGCGCGGACCGTGGGCTGGGTCGCGCAGTGGAACGAGATGATCTCCGACCCCGAACAGAAGATCGGCCGCCCCCGCCAGCTCTATTGCGGCGCCCCGCAGCGTGATTACGTGCCGGTGGATCAGCGATAGGAAGCGTTTAGCCTTCGTTCCTCAGAGGCATTGTGAACGTAAAGCGGGCGCCCTGGCCTGGCGCGCTGTCGACGGCAATGTCGCCGCCCATGGCGCGGGCGAGGCGGCGGGCGATGTAGAGGCCGAGGCCGGTGCCGCCGGCTTCGGTCGGGTCGACCCGCTCGAACTTGTCGAAGATCCGGTCCTGGTCGTCGGCGGCGATGCCCCTGCCCTGATCGGCGACGATGATCGCGGCGAGGTCCCCCTCGCGCTCGGCGCGGAGCCAGACCTGGCCGCCTTCGGGCGTGTAGCGGATGGCGTTGGCGATGAGGTTCATCAGGATCTGGAGGGCGCGGGTGAAATCGCCGGTCGCGGGCAAGGCCTCGACGGCGCCGGGGCCGTCGATCGTCACGTCGCGGCCGGCGGCGCGCACCGCGAGCAGCCCGGCGGCGCGGCGGGCGACGTCGGCGAGGTCGATCGCCTCGGCCTCCGGACGGAATTCGGGGCGCTCGACCGCCTGCAGGTCAACGAGGTCGTCAACCAGAGCGAGCAGGTGGCGCCCGGCCGACGCGATGTCCTCGGCATAGCCGGCATAATCGCGGCGCAAGGGCCCCTCGGGCTGGGCGCGCAGGCGCTCGGCATTGTCGATGATGTGGGCGAGCGGGCTGCGCAGCGCCGCTTCGAGCCGCTCGCCGAAGGCGGCGCCGGGCGTGGGCGCGAACCAATCCTCCGACGGCGCGGTCTCAATGTGCAGGCCGGCCGCCGCGCCGCGGAAGCCGGCGAAACGGCCCATGCCGTCGATCAGGGGCACGCCGGAGAGGATGTAGCGCCCCCTGCGGCCGCCGCGCAGCTCGGCGACCTGGCCGTCGAAAGCCTTGTGCTCGGCCAGCGCGGCGAGGATCGGGAGCGAGCCGTCGCCGCTTTCGCGGAAGCGGAACAGGCGGGTCAGCTGCTTGCCGATATGGTCGGAAGGGGCACGCGCGATCGCGGCGGCGGCCCCGGCCGACAAGTCGGTCAGGCGGAGCGTGTCGTCGGTCTCCCAGGTCCAGTCGGCGGCGGCGCGCAGGAAATCGGCGTCGCGCTCGGCCGTCGGCGCGGGCGAAGCGGGCCGGGCCGGACGATCGGCCCAGCCGGTGATGGCGAGCGCCACTTCCTCGCCGTCGGGCTCGGCGCGGACCCACAAATCGACGTCGCGCTCGCCGTCGGCGGCGATGGCGGCGCGCGAGATGGTGATGCCGAGCCGGCGGGCGAGCCGGGCCAGCGCCG
>DASQFO010000440.1:0-1703 GCA_035633095.1 Allosphingosinicella sp.
GGCGCACCCGGCTGAGCCTGACGATGATGCTCGATCTCCTCGGCCAGCTTCGCGAGCGGGCGCAGGAGGAAGCGATCCGCGTCTTCGCCCGCAACCTCCGCGACCTGCTGCTCGCCGCGCCTGCCGGCCCGCGTCCGACAATGGGCCTCGACCCGGGCGTGCGCACCGGCGTCAATGTCGCGGTCGTCGACGCGACCGGCAAGCTCCTCGCGACCGACACGGTCTATCCGTTCCAGCCGAAGAACGACGTCCGCGGCGCACGGGCCGCGCTCGCCGCGCTGATCCGCCGCCACGGCGTCGAGCTCGTTGCCATCGGCAATGGCACCGCCAGCCGCGAGACCGAGAAGCTGGCCGCCGAAATGCTCGCCGCCCTGCCGGCGCCGAAGCCCACGAAGGTGATCGTTTCGGAGGCGGGCGCCTCGGTCTATTCCGCCTCGGAGCTCGCTGCGAAGGAGTTCCCTCACCTCGATGTGTCGCTGCGCGGCGCGGTCTCGATCGCCCGGCGGCTGCAGGACCCGCTGGCCGAGCTCGTCAAGATCGAGCCGAAGGCGATCGGGGTCGGCCAGTATCAGCACGACGTCGACCAGCACCGCCTCGGGCACTCGCTCGAGGCCGTGGTCGAAGACGCGGTGAACGCCGTCGGTGTCGATCTCAACATGGCCTCGGCGCCACTACTCGCCCACGTGTCGGGCCTCGGGCCGTCGCTCGCCGAGGCTATCGTCGCCCACCGCGACGCGAACGGCGCCTTCCGCAGCCGCAAAGATCTCCTGTCCGTGCCGCGGCTCGGGCCTCGGGCGTTCGAGCAATGCGCGGGTTTCCTGCGCATCCGCGGCGGCGCGGAGCCGCTCGACGCCTCCGCGGTGCATCCCGAAGCCTACGGCCTCGCCCGACGGATCGTCGCCGCCTGCGGGCGCGACCTGCGCGCGGTCATGGGCGACGAGGCGCGGCTGAAGGCCATTGACCCGCGGGAGTTCGTCGACGGGACCTTCGGCCTGCCGACCGTTCGGGACATCCTCGCCGAACTCGCCAAGCCCGGGCGCGATCCGCGGCCCGGCTTCGTCACCGCGAGCTTCGCCGAGGGCGTGGATGACATCCGGGATCTGAAGCCCGGGATGCTGCTGGAGGGGACCGTGACCAACGTGGCGGCCTTCGGCGCCTTCGTCGACATCGGCGTGCACCAGGACGGCCTCGTCCACGTGTCCCAGCTCGCCGACCGCTTCGTCAAGGACCCGCACGAGGTGGTCAAGGCCGGCGACGTGGTCAAGGTCCGGGTGGTCGACGTCGACATCCCGCGCAAGCGCATCGGCCTGTCGATGCGCCGCGAACCGACCGGCGAGGGCGCTGCCTCGATCGAAGCGAAGAAGAAGGCGGGCGGCGAGGCACGGGCCGCCGCCAAGCCGTCGGACCAGCCCCCGGCAGTGAAGGAGCAGGCGACCGGAGCCCTTGGCGCGGCACTCTTGAACGCGCTGAAGACGCGCTGATTATGCGCCCTGCGCTTAGGCGCCAGCGATCGCATGGTTCGGACGCAGTTCGCCACACGCCGGGGTGGGCGATACCGAGAAATGCTCGGCCATAGAGCCATGGTGTGTGGTCAAGGAGGCGGCGCTGCCATCCTGCTCAGAACGTCCATACCGAACTCCGTCACCTGGATCCGCAAGTCGATGAAATCACGTCTGATCTGCTCGATTTGCCGAACGGACAAA
>DASQFO010000441.1:0-9214 GCA_035633095.1 Allosphingosinicella sp.
CGGCCTCCCCGTCTTCCGCCACCCGGCGACCGCGGGCGAAATCGACCGCCTGCTCCGGCGCCTCCACGACAATCCCGAACGCTGCATCCTGGTCGGCGCCTATGCGCTCGGCAAGGCGCAGAGGCTGATCGTCGAGCTGCGCTGCCGCGGCCATCACGACCCCATCTACATCCACGGCGCGCTCGAAAAGCTGTGCGCTCTCTACGCCCGGTTCGGCGTGCCGCTGGGCGAGCTCCGCCCGGCCACCGGCGTTCCAAAGGAGGAGTTGAAGGGCCGAATCGTGATCGCGCCGCCCGGCGCCCTCAACGACCGCTGGTCCCGCCGGCTGCCCGATCCGATCACCGCCATGGCCTCGGGCTGGATGCGGGTCCGCCAGCGGGCGCGGCAGCGGCTCGTCGAAATGCCGCTGATCATCTCCGACCATGCCGACTGGGACGAATTGACCCGGACCATCGCCGAGCTCGCGCCGAAGGAGGTCTGGATCACCCACGGCCGCGAGGAAGCGCTCAAGCATTGGTGCATGACGCGCCAGATCAAGGCGCGCGAATTGAACCTGGTCGGCTATGAGGACGAGGACGACTGAATCACCTGATGGGCGAACAGGGCCATGGCGGCGAGCACCAGCACGCCCCAGCGCACCTGGCGTTCGAGCGCCGGATCTTCGCGCTTAAGGATGATGGTCGCGCTCAACGGCATCAGCACCAAAGCGAGGCCGCCCGACAGCAGGATGCCGATCCAGATGCTGGTCATCGCGCCCCAGATGGCGAGCGCCGCCCAGGCGAGGCAGAAGAGGAGGGGTTCGGGGTAAAGCCTGGGCATCAATGCCCGGCCTGCGGCCCGCGCGCGATGCCCGACAAAGCGAGCTGCGCGTCGATCTGGGCGACGAGGCGGTCGAGGCCCGCCTGGGTCCCGGCTTCGGCGCGGGCGACGAGCACGTCCTGGGTGTTGGACGCGCGCAGCAGCCACCAGCCGTCGGCGGTGTTGACCCGGGCGCCGTCGGTGCGGTTGACCTGGGCGCCCGCCGCCCCGAGCCGGTCGAGCACCTCCTCGACCACCGCGAACTTGCGCGTTTCGTCGACCTGGAAGCGCAGCTCGGGCGTGTTGACCATCGCCGGCATCGCGTCGCGAAGCGCGGTCAGCGAGCCGCCGAGCGCCGTCACCGCGCGGATCAGCCGGACGGCGGCGTAGAGGGCATCGTCATAGCCGTAATATTGATGCGCGAAAAAGATATGCCCGCTCATCTCGCCGGCCAGCGGCGCGCCCGTTTCCTTCATCTTCGACTTGATCAGGCTGTGGCCGGTCTTCCACATCAGCGGCTTGCCGCCGAGCTCCGCGATGCGGTCGTAGAGCGCCTGGCTCGCCTTGACGTCGGCGATGATCGTCGCGCCCGGATATTCGGCCAGCACCGGCTCGGCGAGGATCGAAAGCAGCTGGTCGCCCCAGACCACGCGGCCCAGTCCGTCGACCGCGCCGATCCGGTCGCCGTCGCCGTCGAAGGCGATGCCGAAATCGAGGCCTTCTCTCGCGACCAGCGCCTTCAGGTCGGCGAGATTGGCCTCGTCGGTCGGGTCGGGATGGTGGTTGGGGAAGCGGGCATCGATGTCGGTGTAGAGGAGGTGATGCTCGCCGGGCAGCTTCGCGGCGAGCTTCTCCAGCGCGGGGCCCGCCGCGCCGTTGCCCGCGTCCCAGCCGATCCGGAAAGGCCCGCCGTCGAAATTCTCCAGCAGACGGCCGACATAGCGGTCCAATATCTCTTGATCGCCGACCGCGCCCGAACCTTCGTCCCAATCGCCCGCCGCCGCCATCCGGCCCAGCCTCTGGATGTCCTCGCCGAAGAAGGCGTGCCCGGACAGCACCATCTTGAAGCCGTTATAATCGGGCGGGTTGTGGCTCCCGGTGATCATGATGCCGCCGCCGACGTCGAGCACGGCTTCGGCATAATAGAGCATCGGCGTCGGCCCGAGCCCGACCCGGACGACGTCGGCGCCGCTTGCCGTCAGGCCGCGGACCAAAGCCTCTTCCAGCACCGGCGAGCTTTCGCGCCCGTCGCGTCCGACTGCGACGCGCGTCCCGCCGCCGCGCCGGACCAAAGTCCCGAAGCCGCGGCCGATCGCTTTCGCGTCGTCCGGGCCGAGCGTTTTCCCGACGATCCCGCGAATGTCGTATTCGCGAAGGCAGGTCGGATCGAATTCGTGGCTCACTTGCGCTTCAGCTCCGCGATCAGCGCGTCGCGCGCGGCGTTGACCTGCGTCGCCAGGCCCGCCGAGCCGCCGGCGTCGGGATGGACTTTGGCGATCAGCTGCCGGTGCGCGGCGCGGATGTCGTCGGCGCTCGCGCCTTCGCCGACCCCGAGCAGCTTGCGCGCTTCGGCGGCGCGCATCGGCGAGGCGGCGGCGCCGCGCCGCCGCCACCACAGATAGACGAGGCCCGCGAGGACCAGCCCAAGGACGAGCTTGACGATCACGCCCCGGTCACCCCGCCATGACCGCCTGCCGCGTCGCCGGCGCCGCGCCGCCGGGCTCGGGCAGCGCGAAGCCGGCGATCATCTCGCGCAATTCCTGGCGCGCGGCGATGTGCGAGACGCAGACGTCGTTGATCTCGTGGAGGTCGAGCAGGGTCAGCCCCTTGGGGAAGAGCTCGCGGTAGATGACCCGCTCGCCGAGCCCCGGAATGACGCGGAAGCCGACGCGCCGCGAGAGCTCGTCCAATGCGGCGCCGACCCGGCGCATGTTGCGCGCCTCGATATGCTGCATGCGGTTCCTCAGCACCACCCAGTCGACGGTGGCGCCGCGTTCCTTGGCGCGCTGGGTGCGGCTCGCCCAGACCAGTTCGGCGTAGAAGCTTGGGCGGCGCACGCGGTAGGTCTCGGCGTCGACCTCGCCGATCAGGTCGAGATCGACGAAGCTGTCGTTGATAGGCGTCACCAGCGTGTCGGCCCGGACCATCGCCTCGCGGGCATGGCGATCGTCGCGGCCCGGCGTATCGATCACGACGAAATCGACGTCCTCGGAGAGGCGCGCGAGCATTTCGCCGAGGCTTTCGCCCTTGGCCGGATCGAACGTGTCATAGGCCGGCATGGGAAGATCGATGCCGAGCCGGCGGATCGAGGCGGCGCGGTTGTCGAGGTAGCGGCCGAGCGTGCGCTGGCGGGTGTCGAGATCGAGCGCGGCCACGTTACGCCCCTGCGCGGCCAGCGCGACCGCGCTGTGGACCGCGGCCGTCGACTTGCCGGTGCCGCCTTTTTCATTGGCGAAGGTGATGAAATGCGGCACGACGCGCGAAAACCCCGGATACTTGATTATCAGCCATGCGAGCCGCTACCAGCCCGCTCCCAACCTCTATCGGAGCCCAGAGGGCCGTGCAAATCATCCGTGAGCCGGAAGCGTTGAAGGAGGCCCTCGCCGCGCTTCGTGCCGACGGCGGCACGATCGCCTTCGTGCCGACGATGGGCGCGCTGCACGCTGGCCATGTGGCCCTGGTCGCCGAGGCGAGGGCGCGCGCGAGCCATGTCGTCGCGTCGATCTTCGTCAATCCGACCCAGTTCAGGCCCGACGAGGATCTCGCCGCCTATCCCCGCCGCGAGGCGGCCGACGCGGCGATGCTCGAGGAGGAGGGCTGCGCGATCCTGTGGCTGCCCGACGCCGCGACGATGTATCCCGACGGCGCGTTCGCGACGATCCGTGTCGCGGGCGTCGGCGAGGGTCTCGACGGGGCCGCGCGTCCCGGCCATTTCGACGGCGTCGCCACGGTGGTCGCGCGCTTGTTCGATCAGGTCCGGCCCGAAATCGCCTTGTTCGGCGAGAAGGATTACCAGCAGCTCGCGGTGATCAGGCAGCTGGTCCGCGACCTCGGCCTTTCGGTCGAGATAATCGGGGTGCCGACCCAGCGCGACGCCGACGGCCTCGCGCTCTCGTCGCGCAACGTCTATTTGTCCGACGAGGAGCGGCTCGCCGCCCGCACTCTGCCCCGCGCGCTCGGCGAAGCGGCACAGGCGATCGCCGACGGCGCGGACGTCCCGGACGCGCTGGAGCGGGCGCGGGCCCGGCTTCAGGCGGCAGGCTTCGACGCGATCGACTATATCGAATTGCGCGATGCGGAGACGCTCGCGCCCATGACCGCGCCCGACCGGCCCGCCCGTCTGCTCGCCGCAGCGCGGATCGGCAAGACGCGCCTTATCGACAACCTGCCGGTGGAGCCCTCGCGGAAATAGGTCAAAGCCGCGTTAACCATTTGTTGGCATCTGCGGCTCCAGAAACGATCCGTCAGTTGAATCGAGGGGCGCGAATATGGGTCACAGCCTGAAAGCCGGCATGTTCCTGATCGAAACCAGGATGGCCGACGCCGCGATGGGGGACGTCCACGCGCTCTACGAGCTCGGCGTCGCTTATTGGACCGGCACCGGCGGCGTCGAGGTCGATTTCATCGAAGCCCACAAATGGTTCAACCTCGCCGCGTTGAACGGCAGCACCCAGGCGCAGGAATGCCGCGCCGACATCGCCGAGGACATGACCGCCCGCGAGATCGCCGACGCCCAGCGCCAGGCCCGCGCCTGGCTCGCCGACATCGCCGACCGCCGCGCCGCCTAGCCCTTCCTGAACGGCCCCATTTCCTCGAGCGCCGCCATCTCGCGCGCCACCGCGCGGCGCTCCGCCGCCAGATAATTCGCCACCGCGCGCCTGAAATTCTCATCGGCGATGTAGTGCGCGGAGAAAGTCGGCACCGGGCGATAGCCGCGCGCCAGCTTGTGCGCGCCCTGCGCTCCCGCTTCGGCGCGGCGCAGGCCGAGCGCGATCGCCGCCTCGATCGCCTGGTAATAGCAAAGCTCGAAGTGGAGGTGCCGCACTTCCTCGCTCGCGCCCCAATAGCGGCCGTAGAGCGCCTCGGCGCCGATCACGTTCAAGGCGCCGGCGATCGGCACGCCGTCGCGCAAGGCAAGGATCAGGAGCAGCCGCTTCGCCATCCGCTCGCCGAGCAGCGAGAAGAAAGCCCGGGTCAGATAGGGCTGGCCCCATTTGCGCGCGCCGGTGTCCTGGTAGAATGCCCAGAAAACGTCCCAATGCGCCTCCCTGATGTCGGCGCCGGTCAGGCGGACGATCTCCAGCCCCTCCACCGCCTGCGCCCGCTCCTTGCGAATCGCCTTGCGCTTGCGCGACGACAAGGTGGCGAGAAAGTCGTCGAAGCTTGCATAGCCCTCGTTGAGCCAATGAAACTGGCTGTCGGTCCGGATCAGCCAGCCGGCGCGTTCGAACAAGGCGGCCTCGTCGGGGAGGATGAAGGTGGCGTGCGCCGATGACAGCCCGCTCGATTCCACGATCTGCTCCGCCGCCGCGATCAAAGCGGGCGCGAGCGCGGGGTCGCGCGCCAGGAGGCGCCGGCCCGGCACCGGCGTGAACGGGACCGCGATCTGAAGCTTGGGATAATAAAAGCCGCCGGCGCGCTCATAGGCATCGGCCCAGCCATGATCGAAGACATATTCGCCGAGCGAATGGCTCTTGAGATAAGCGGGCATGACCGCCGCCGGCCGCCCGTCCGTGCCGTCGATCGCCACCGGGAGCGGCCGCCAGCCCGTCTCCGCGGTCGCGCTGCCCGAATCCTCGAGCGCCGAAAGGAAAGCATGGCTCAGGAACGGATCGCCGCCATCCGCGCAGGCGTCCCAATCCGCCGCCTCGAACGAAGCGACTCCGCGCGCGATCCGCGCGACGACCGGCTCCCCGCTCACTTCGGTTCAGCTTCGTAGATGATCTGGTCGGCATGCTCGGCCGCCCGCGCGCGGTCGGCGAGGGTCCGGCAGGTCCAGGTCAGCACCTTCATGCCTCCGGCCCGCGCCCGCTCGGCGAAGCGCGAGGGCAGGTCGCGAATGTCGTAGGCGAGGAAATCGGGCTTGGCGCGCCACAAAGCGAGATGGCGGCTGAGCGCCCCGCGCCACTTCCTGCCGGCTTCGGTGACGACCAGCCCGCGTAGCCGCTCCGGCGCATGGCGCGCGAAACGATGCTCGATTTCGGGGTTGAAAGACATGATTGCCACCGGGCCATGATAGCCGTCCAGCGCCCGCAATATTGCGCGGCTTAGCGCGGCGACGCGACGGTCCGGCGATTTCACCTCGATCAGCAGCGGCGCCCGGCCGCCGACCAGCGCCAGAATCTCGGCCAGAGTCGGGATCGTCTCGTCCGAGTCCTTCAGCCGGACCCGCCCGAGGTCCGCCGCGGAGAGGCTGCGGACCTCGCCATGGCCTTCGGTCAGCCGCTCCAGCGCATAATCGTGGAAGACGACCGCTCCGCCGTCGGCGCTCGCCTGGACGTCGAGCTCGATGCCGTGGCCCGCCGCGATCGCCGCTTCGAAAGCGGCGCGGCTGTTTTCCGGGCGCCCGGGCCCATGCAGCCCGCGATGCGCGAACGGCCTCGCGATCAGGCGACGAAGCTCAGCCTGCCTTGACGGCGACGATGGCATCGATCTCGACCGCGGCGCCGAGCGGGAGGACGGGCACGCCGACCGCGCTCCGCGCGTGGCGCCCCGCCTCTCCGAACAGCGTCTCCATCAGCTCCGAGGCGCCGTTGGCGACCTTGGGCTGGTCGGTGAAATGCCGTTCCGAGGCGATGAACGCGCCGAGCTTGACGATCCGCTCGACCCGGTCGAGCGAGCCCAGCGCCTTTCGCATCTGCGCGAGCAGCATCACCGCGCAGCGCGCCGCGGCCTCCTGGCCGTGGGCGACGTCGAGATCCTCGCCGAGCCGCCCGACGATCAGCGAGCCGTCGACGCGGAACGGCAGCTGGCCCGAAATGTAGAGCAGCCCCCCGGTCTCGACGGCGGGCACATAGGAAGCGACCGGCGCGGCGGCCTCGGGCAGCTTGATGCCGAGTTCGGCGAGGCGATCTGAGACGGTGTCGGCCATGGCAGCGAGCGGTGGACCGGTCCGCTGGCGAGGTCAAGCAGGGGAAGCCCGGCATCGGCATCGCACCAAATGCGCAAGTCATGTCCGAAGTGAAATTCGAGCTGCTTCAAGATCGATACAATCGCTGTTGTGCGACCGCCCAAATTGGATCACTCTCTGCAAGAACAAAAGGAGCGAATCATGGCGGACGAAAACGACCAGGCCGACGATATCGACGACCAGGAGGAGGGCGGCGACGACCTCTGCGACGAGAAGACCGAGCTCGAAAGGCACGAGATCACCGGCGACGAAGAGCTGCCGGCCACGACCGGCGGCGTCGAGGAATAGCGAACTGACCGGCCCGGGGTGCGGCTGGCAAGGGAGGAGAGCGACATGACCTTTTCACTGACCTGGCTGGCGCCGGTGCTCAAGGGTGCCGGCCTCAAGGTGGCCGAGCAGGCCGGCTGGGAGAGTCGCGGGCGCGGCCCGATGGGGACCGTGCGCGGCGTCATCTGCCACCATACCGCCGGCCCCAAGACCGGAATCATGCCGAGCCTGAAGGTGATTACCGACGGACGGCCGGGTCTGCCGGGCCCGCTGTCGCAACTCGGCCTCGGCCGCGACGGCACCTGGTTCATCGTTGCCGCCGGCCGTGCCAACCATGCCGGGGCCGGCAGCTGGAAGGGCATCACGTCCGGCAATTCGAGCTTCATCGGCATCGAGGCGGAGAATACGGGGCTCGCCGGCGATCCCTGGCCGGCGGTTCAGATGGACGCCTACAAGCGGGGCTGCGCCGCGATCCTTGCGAAGCTCGGCGCCGACGTCTCGATGTGCTGCGGGCACAAGGAATATGCGCTGCCCCGCGGCCGCAAGCCCGATCCCAGCTTCGACATGGACGCCTTCCGCGACGACGTCGAAGCGATCATGAAGGGCGGCGGCACCGTCCTCCCGCCGATTCCCGCCGCCGACGGCAAGGCCCGGCCGACGCTCCGGCGCGGCGCCAAGGGCGACTTGGTCAAGACGATCCAGGCCAAGGTGGGCGTCAGTCCCGATGGCGATTTCGGGCCGAAGACCGAGGCGGCGGTACGAGCTTTTCAGAGCGGCCAGGGCCTCGTCCCGGACGGCATTGTCGGCCCCGCGACGTGGAAGGCGATAGACGGCGCCTGATCGTCGCCTCAGCCGGCCGCGCCGCCGGCGAGCTTCGCCAATATCCACTGGCTCGCCTCGCCCCAATCGTCGATCCGGGCGTGGGCGTGCGGCGCCGGCGGCGTGTGCGCGGCGAGGCGCGGCTCGGCGATCATGTGCAGGCGCCAGACTTCCGGCGCGTGCTTGGCCACCGATTCGTGGTGGACCGCGAGGTCGTCGACGAAGACCGTGACGGTCGGCTTCATCTCCTCGACCAATTCCAGCACCGGCCGGCCCTTGCCGCCCTGGTTGCAGAGCACCCGGTGCCGAATTTCGAAGGCTTCCAGCTGGGCGACGCGGTTGGCGTGATATTGATCGCCGATATTGGTGAGGATGACGATGTCGGCGCTCGCGCCGATCGCCCTGAGCGCCTCGCCGGCGCCGGCGACGAGATGCTGGCGGTGCATCTCGTTGTCGAAGAAAAGGTCGAGCAGGGGCCAGACCCGCTCGCGCGAAACCGGCGCGCCGTCGGCGTCGCGCAACGCCCCGGCGAAGCCCGGCGCGTCGAGCAGGAAGTGGAGGCCGTGCGCGTCGGCCACCCATTCGGCGAAATGCGGCGCGAAATGGAGCAGCACGTCGTCGCAGTCGCTGATCAGCAGGGGCCTGCCCTGAGCCTGACGAACGGGCCGGCTCATCGCTCGAGCCCCTCGCGCGCCGCCACCAACCGCGTTGGGGCGACGTTGAGGGCCGCGGCGCAGGCGATGAGGTCGGGCTCATGGCCTTCGAGGAAGCGAAGCACGGCGGCGAGAAAGTCGCGGTCGTCGAGCCGCTCGCGCATGCCCGCGGGCGTCAGCCCGGTCAGCGCGACCAGCCGCGACGCGCGCACGTCCTCGCTCAGCGTCCAGCCGAGCGCGCCCAAAGCGAGCGCTTCATCGTCATTTGTCTCGTCAGGCTTCATCGCTTACACCGGCGCGCGTGGGACAAAAAATCCTGGTTGTCGAGGACAACGAGCTCAATCTGAAGCTGTTCTGCGACCTGCTGCGCGCCCATGGCTATGCGGTGGAGCCGGTGCGCGACGGCCGAGAGGCGGTCGAAACGGCGCGCGGCTTCGTCCCCGACCTCATCGTCATGGACATCCAGATGCCGCACATTTCGGGGCTGGAGCTGATCGAGCAATTGAAGGCCGATTCCGAGCTGAGCGCCACCCCGATCATGGCGGTC
>DASQFO010000442.1:0-4507 GCA_035633095.1 Allosphingosinicella sp.
GAGCACCGCGCGCCCCAGTTGCTGAGAGAGGCCGGTGCGGCCGACCGAGCGCGCTTCGGGCGAGGTCGGCCGGGCGGGCGGCACGAATCGCCCGCCTGGGCGCCGCACCCAGGGCTGCTGTTGATGCTGCTTCAGGGTCAGCTCGTTGAACCGCTTGAGCAATTCGTAGCGATATTGCTCGCGGACGTCGGGGTCGGAGACCGAAGAGGCGTGGTCGGAGAGGCGGCGCCGGAGGCCCGCCTTGCGCTCGGGCGTGGTCAGCGGCTCGGCGTCGAGCTCGTGCCGCCACAATTTCTCGACCAGCGATTCGGGCTGTTCGAGCAGCACCTCCAACGCGTCCCGCCCGCCGGCGCGGACCAGATCGTCGGGATCCTTGCCCGCCGGCAGCGTCACGAAGCCCAGCGACCGCCCCGGCCCGGCGTGCGGCAGGGCCCTGAGCGCCGCCCGCACCGCCGCTTTCTGCCCCGCCGGATCGCCGTCGAAGCACAGGAGCGGGGCGGGCGAGAGCTTCCAGAGCAAAGCGAGCTGGCCTTCGGTCAGCGCCGTGCCCAGAGGCGCGACGGCCTCGCCGATGCCGGCCTGGTCGAGCGCGATCACGTCCATCTGGCCCTCGACGACGATGATCCGGCTCGCGACCCGGCTCGCCGGCGCGGCCTTGTCGAAGTTGAACAGGGTCCGGCCCTTGTCGAACAAAGGCGTGTCGGGCGAGTTCAGATATTTGGGCTCGCCCGCGCCCAGGATCCGCCCGCTGAACGCGATCACGCGGCCGCGCGGATCGCGTATGGGAAACATCAGGCGGCCGCGGAAGCGGTCATAGGGCTCGCGTTCTTCGTCTTCGGGCGCGATCAGCAGGCCGGTCTCGACGAGCTTGTCGTTGCCGAACTGCTTGAGCGCGGTCTTGAGCTTGCCCCGCGAATCGGGGGCGAACCCGAAATCGAACCGGCTTTGCGTGCCCGGCGATATGCCGCGTTCCTCCAGATAGGCCCGGGCTCCGGCGCCCTCGATCCCGCCGAGCTGATCGGCGAACCAGCGCGCCGCCGCTTCCATCACCTCGTAGAGGCCGGCCGCCCGCTCGGCCCGCTCCTGCGAGCGCGGATCGGGCGCGGGGACCGCCATGCCGGCGGCGTCGGCCAGCTCCTTGACCGCGTCCATGAAGGCGAGCCCGCGCTGGTCGGTCAGCCAGCGGATGGCGTCGCCATGCGCCGAGCAGCCGAAGCAATGGTAGAAGCCCTTCTCATCATTGACCGTGAAGCTCGGCGTCTTCTCGTTGTGGAACGGGCAGCACGCCTTGAACTCTCGCCCGGCGCGCTGGAGCTTCACGGTGCGGCCGATCAGCGTGGACAATGTCGTGCGCGCGCGCAGCTCGTCGAGGAAGGCGGGGGAGAGGGTCATCAGGTATGAACACTAGGTTCGTTCGTCCCGAGCGAAGTCGAGGGGCGTTCGTGAGGCGGCTTGGCAAAATACCCGACGCGCTGCCAGTCGCCAGCGATCAGCGCTTCTTTCTTGGCCCGCGACCAATTCTTAACCCGACGCTCGAACGCGAGAGCCTCGTAGCGCGTGGGCGCATCCTCGCACCAAACAAGCTCCACGGGCCGGCGCCTGCGCGTCCAGTCTGCCGCCAGTCCCTGCTCGTGCTCGGCCATTCGCTTTTCGAGATCGTCGGTATGCCCGGTGTAGTAGGATCCGTCTCGGCAACGGAGGATATAGACCCAGAATTGCATCACCGCTGTGCCAGCGCCCCTCGACTTCGCTCGGGACGAACGGAGTCTCTGGTCTTGCTCATCACGAAAGCCGCGCCTTCACGGCGGCGCTCGCCTTGCCCATGTCGAGCGCGCCGGCATGGCGTTCCTTCACCAGCGCCATGACCCGGCCCATGTCCTTGACCGACGCGGCGCCGGTTTCGGCGACGATCGCGTCGATCGCGGCCGCGGTTTCGGCTTCGTCCATCTGGCGGGGCAGGAACGCCTCGAGCACCGTAATCTCGGCGGCTTCGGCGGCGGCGAGCTCGGGGCGGCCGCCGCGCTCGTACATCTCGATCGATTCGCGGCGCTGCTTGATCATTTTCTGCAAGGTCTCGGTGACGAGGACGTCGTCGTCGGGCGGGTTGGCGGCGCCGCGCAGCTCGATGTCGCGGTTCTTGAGCGCCGCCTGGATGAGGCGGATGGCGTCGCGGCGCGGGGCGTCGCCGGCCTTCATGGCGCCGACCAGCGCCGCTTTGATGGTGTCGCGAATCATGGGTCTTTGGGGCTCATCCGGGAAACCAACAGCATAGCCGGGCGCTTGAGCTTTTAATAGATTGACGGTGCCGGGCTCGCTCTCTAGCGGTCGGGCCTTAGCGACATCGTCAGACCGACAGAAGGATGCCCGCCACGATGGCCGACGCCAAGCCCATGCCCGCGCCTGAAGGTGCGACGGGCCTGTTGGTCCTGGCCGACGGCAGCGCGATCTGGGGCAAAGGCTTCGGCGCCGAAGGCGAGGCGGTCGGCGAAGTCTGCTTCAACACCGCGATGACCGGCTACCAGGAGATCATGACCGACCCCTCCTACGCCGCGCAGATCGTCACCTTCACCTTTCCCCATATCGGCAATGTCGGCGCCAATTATGAGGATGTGGAGGCGGACAATCCGTTCGCGCTCGGCTGCGTCGTCCGCCAGGACGTCACCGCGCCGAGCAATTTCAGGGCGGCGCTGGATTTCGGCGAATGGATGAAGGCGAACGGGCGGATCGGGCTTAGCGGCGTCGACACGCGGGCGCTGACCCGGAAGATCCGGCTCGAAGGCGCGCCCAACGCGGTCATCGCTCATCGCGCCGACGGACGGTTCGACGTGGACGCCCTGCTCGCGAAGGCGCGCGCATGGCCCGGCCTCGAGGGCATGGACCTCGCCAGGGAAGTGTCGTGCCGGCAGATGCACCGCTGGGCGGGCGGCCGCTGGACGCTCGGCACCGGCTATGCGGAGCGGCCCCACGACGAGGCTCTGCCGCACGTCGTCGCGATCGACTACGGCTCGAAGCGCAATATCTTCCGCAACCTCGCCGACGCCCGCGCCCGGGTCACCGTGCTGCCCGCCACCGCGACTTTCGACGAAGTGATGGCGCACGAGCCCGACGGCTTCTTCCTCTCCAACGGCCCCGGCGACCCCGCCGCCACGGGGGAATATGCGGTGCCGGTGATCCAGAAGCTGCTGGAAACCGGAAAGCCCTTGTTCGGCATCTGCCTCGGCCACCAGCTCCTGGGGCTGGCGGTGGGCGCGCGAACGTCGAAAATGCACCAGGGCCACCGCGGTGCCAATCACCCGGTCAAGCGCCTCGCCGACGTCCGCGTCGAGATCACCAGCATGAACCACGGCTTCGCGGTCGAGGCCGACAGCCTGCCGGACAACGCAAGGCCGACCCACATCAGCCTGTTCGACGGGAGTTTGTGCGGGCTGGAGCTGACCGATCGACCGGCGTTCAGCGTGCAATATCACCCCGAGGCCAGTCCCGGGCCGCAGGACAGCAGCTATTTGTTCGGCAAGTTCGTGGCGTATCTGGAGCAGGGGCGGTGAAGCGGCTGATCCTGTCCCTGATCCCGCTTTCTGCCTGTTCCTCGCCCTCGGCTTCGGACGACCACGATCTCCTCGGTCGAGCGAGGGCGGCAGTGGTTAGCTGCGGCCTTAGGATTAACGACATTGTGCCGGAGCCCGGCCCCGGACGACCGTCGTTCATTATCCAGCCATCGGCGATGGAGCGGCAGGGCGGTGCCTTCCTCTGTTTCGTGAGATGGGCGCAGGACAACGGCGTCCGCGTCGGGTTCATTTCTGAACCGGCGCCGGTGGAACGCTGATGCCCCGCCGCACCGACATCTCCTCCATCCTCATCATCGGCGCCGGCCCGATCGTGATCGGGCAGGCGGCGGAGTTCGATTATTCGGGGACGCAGGCCGCCAAGGCGTTGAAGGAGGAGGGGTATCGGATCGTCCTGGTCAATTCGAACCCGGCGACGATCATGACCGATCCCGAGCTCGCCGACGCGACCTATGTCGAGCCGATCACGCCCGCTTATGTCGCCGCGATCATCGAGAAGGAGCGCCCGGACGCGGTGCTGCCGACGATGGGCGGGCAGACCGCGCTCAACATTGCGATGGCGCTCCACAAGGACGGCACGCTCGACAAGTTCGGCGTGAAGATGATCGGCGCCGACGCCGAGGCGATCGAGAAGGCCGAGGACCGGCTGAAGTTCCGCGAGGCGATGGACCGGATCGGCCTCGAAAGCCCGCGCTCGGCGATCGCCCACAGCGTGGATGACGCCATGACGGCACTCGACACGATCGGGCTCCCCGCCATCATCCGGCCGAGCTTCACGCTGGGCGGCACCGGCGGCGGCATCGCCTATAATCGGGAGGAGTTCGTCGACATCGTCGCCGGCGGGCTCGACGCCAGCCCGACCACCGAGGTGCTGATCGAGGAATCGGTGCTCGGCTGGAAGGAGTATGAGATGGAGGTGGTCCGCGATCGTGCGGACAATGCGA
>DASQFO010000443.1:0-1666 GCA_035633095.1 Allosphingosinicella sp.
ATCGACAACCATTATAACAGAATCGACAAGGCGACGATGCGGCTGTTCGACGAAACCGGCCAGGTGGCCACTCGCCAAGGCGAAGGGGAGTGGGGTGCCTGAAGGACGATGCCTTCCCTCCACATGAGCAAGGTCGCGGTGTCGTGCGCGAGCATCGAGACGCTGAAGCGGCGGCTGGAGAAGCGCGCGCGGGGCGGCGAGGTGCCGATCGTCACCCGCTTCCGACCCAAGCGCGCCGACGAATTGGTCGGCGGCTCGATCTACTGGATCGTCAAGCAGCGCATCGCCGCCCGCCAGACCATATTGGGCTTCGACGAGCGGCCGTCCGACCGCAAGACGATCATCCGGCTCGACCCCAAGCTGGTCACCGTCCGCGCGCTCGCCAAGCGTGGCCACCAGGGCTGGCGCTATCTGGAGGCGGCCGACGCGCCGCCCGATTTGCGCGACGGCGACGATTGCGTCGATCAGCTGCCGCCCGATCTGGCCGGCAAGCTAGCGGTTCTGGCGCTGATCTGAGGCGGCGCCGCAGCGGACCTGGGCCGCGCCCGATCCGCTCAAGGTGCAGGCGGGGCGGCCGGCGACGACGACCTCGCCCAGGCCGTAGGCGGTGACCGCCACCGGCCCGTTCACGGTCAGCGCCACATTGCCGAGCGTGTTGGTGCTGATCGTGGCGTTCTGGGCGGCGAGCCCGGTCGCCGCGACGGTCCCCGTTCCTTGGAACTGGCCGCGCAGGCTGCGCGCGGTTCCGGCGACCTCGAGCGCGCCCGAGCCGAGCAGGCCGAGCGCGAGATTTTCCGCGGCGACGCGGGTGGCGCGGATCGTGCCGCCGCCTTCGACCGCGAATTCGACGTTGAGCCCGGCCGCGCCCTCGATCTCGAGCCGGGCCGGGCCGATCGTCCGCGCGGAGCGCAGCATACGGGTGGTGAGGGCGATCGTGACCGGGCCGGGATCGGCGCCGGGCGTGCCGGTCCAGGTGCCGCGGGCGCCGCGGATGCGCAGGGTCTGGCCCTGGACCGCGAGGCTGACCCGGTCGAGCCCGTCGCGCGTGCCGCTCGCCACCGCCCTGGTCGGGCGGCCGACGACGAGATGCACGCGATACGGGCCCTCGACGATCACCCGGTCGAAATCGGCGATCGGAAAGACGCGGTCGGCGGCCGCGGCGGGCGCGGCGAGCAGGGCGCCGGCGAGGGCGGGGGCGACGGCGACGGGGAGGATCCGGATCATGGCCGGGATCATGGCGGGGGCCGGTGCAAATGAAAAGGGGCGGCCCGTCGCCGGACCGCCCCCTTTTTGAACGGGGACAGTTGCGCGCAACTGTCCCCTCGCCTCTGGTCAGGCCTCGGCTTCGGCCTCGACCTTCACCTTCTGGTGAGCGACGGCCTTGTTGAGGATCTCGAGCAATTTCTCGAGCGCCGCTTTCTCGTCGATCTGCTCCATCGCGCCGAGCTCGCGGGCGAGGCGGGTGGAGGCGGCTTCGAAAATCTGCCGCTCGGAATAGCTCTGCTCGGGGGCGTCGTCGGGGCGGAAGAGGTCGCGGACCACCTCGGCGATCGACACGAGGTCGCCCGAATTGATCTTCGCCTCATATTCCTGGGCGCGGCGCGACCACATGGTGCGCTTGACCCTGGGCTTGCCCTTCAGCGTGGCGAGCGCCTCCTGCATGGTC
>DASQFO010000444.1:0-2183 GCA_035633095.1 Allosphingosinicella sp.
ACGCACGCTGGCCGGCGAGGTTTCGCCCGCCGGCGTTTTTCGTTTGGCGCGTGCGGAGACTAGGATGTTCGAAAGCCTGAGCGATCGCCTGAGCGGGGTCTTCGACCGGCTGCGCGGGCGTGGCGCGCTCAACGAGGCGGACGTGCGCGGGGCCATGCGCGAGGTCCGCATCGCCCTGCTCGAGGCCGACGTCGCGCTCCCGGTGGTGCGTGAGTTCGTCGACCGGGCGACCGAGCAGGCGGTGGGCCAGCAGGTGCTGCGCTCGGTCACACCCGGCCAGCAGGTCGTCAAGATCGTCCACGACGCGCTCGTCGGGATGCTCGGCGCCGAGCAGGCCGAGCTCGATATCGGGGTGACGCCGCCCGCCGTGATCATGATGGTCGGCCTGCAGGGCTCGGGCAAGACGACGACGACCGCCAAGCTCGCCAAGCGCCTGACCGAGAAAGACCGCAAGAAGGTCCTGATGGCCTCATTGGACGTCGCCCGCCCGGCCGCGCAGGAGCAGCTCGCGGTGCTCGGCCGGCAGGCGGAGGTGGCCACGCTGCCGATCGTCGCCGGCCAGCAGCCGGTCGACATCGCCCGGCGCGCGCTCAACGCGGCGACGCTGCAGGGCTATGACGTGCTGATGCTCGACACGGCGGGGCGGCTCCACGTCGACCAGACTCTGATGGACGAAATGAAGGCCGTCGCGCAAGCCTCGGGTCCGAATGAAGTTTTGCTCGTCGCCGATTCGATGACCGGCCAGGACGCGGTCAACGTCGCCAAGAGCTTCAGCGACCAGATCGACCTGACCGGCGTGATCCTGACCCGGATGGACGGTGACGCCCGCGGCGGCGCCGCGCTCTCGATGCGCGCGGTGACGGGCAAGCCGATCAAGTTCGCCGGCACCGGCGAGGCGATCGACAAGTTGGAGGCGTTCCACCCCGAGCGGGTCGCCGGGCGCATCCTCGGCATGGGCGACGTCGTCAGCCTCGTCGAGCGCGCGCAGGAGACGATCCAGGCCGAGGACGCCGAGGCGCTCGCGGCCAAGATGGCCAAGGGCCAGTTCGATCTGAACGACCTGCGCGCCCAGCTCCAGCAGATGCAGCGCATGGGGGGCTTGGGCGCGCTCGCCGGAATGATGCCCGGCATGGGCAAGATCAAAAACCAGATCAACGAGAGCGGCGTATTGGAGGGCAATGTCCTGGGCCGCCTCGATGCGATCATCAGCTCGATGACGCCCAGGGAGCGCGGCCGCCCCGAGCTGATGAACGCCAAGCGCAAGATCCGCGTCGCCAAGGGCTCGGGCACCACCGTCCAGGAGGTCAACCGGCTGTTGAAGATGCATCAGGAAATGGCGGGCGCGATGAAGAAGATCCGCAAGATGGGCGGTCTCGCCAAATTGGGCGCAATGTTCGGCGGCGGCGGCGGCATGGGCGCGCTCGGCGGTCCTGGCGCGCCCCCTTTCAATCTTCCACCGGGTTTCAAGAGATAGACGTAATTACAAGAAAGGAATGAGTTAAAATGGCAGTTGCAATCAGGCTTAGCCGGGGCGGCGCGAAGAAGCGGCCTTATTACAAGATCGTCGTCGCCGATGCGCGCAACGCGCGTGATGGCAAGTTCATCGAGCGCATCGGCAGCTACAATCCGCTGCTTCCCAAGGACAATGAGGACCGGGTCAAGCTCGACGCCGACCGCGCCCGCCACTGGCTCTCGGTCGGCGCCCGGCCCTCGGACCGCGTGCTGCGCTTCCTCGACGCCGCCGGCATCGTCGAGCGCCCGGCGCGCTCGAACCCGAAGAAGGGCGAGCCCGGCGACAAGGCCAAGGAGCGCGTCGAGGAGCGTGCCGGCAAGGAAGCCAAGGCCGCCGAAGCCGCCGCCGCGCCCGCGGAAGCGGAAGCCGTAGAGGCTCCCGCCGAGGAGGAGGCCGTGGAGGCCGCCGCCGAGACGGTCGAAGAGGCTGCTCCCGAAGCCGCGGAGGAAGCCGCTCCGGCCGAAGACGCCGCTCCGGCCGAAGACGCCGCGCCGGCTGAAGAAGCCGCCGCCGAGGAGGCTCCGGTTCCGGAAGCCGAAGCTCCCGCCGTCGAGGAGCCGGCCGCCGGGGAGGCGCCCGCCGCCGAGGAACCCGCTGCCGAGGAGGCTCCGGCGGAGGAGCCCCCCGCCGAGGAACCGGCAGTCGAGGAACCCGCCACCGAGGAAGCTTC
>DASQFO010000445.1:0-3436 GCA_035633095.1 Allosphingosinicella sp.
AAAGCCGCGGAAATAATCGTCCTGCGTCTTCATGTCGGCGCGGGCGAACACGTAGAGCGAGGACAGCAGGATCGCGACCGCGAGCAAGGGCGCGAGCGAGGCCGGGACCAGCCCGGCCTTCCAGATGAACAGGGCCGGCACGAAGACGTAGTTGAGATAGTCGACGACCAGATCGAGCGCGGCGCCGTCGATGCGCGGCACCCGCTCCTTGACGCGCGCCAGCCGCGCCAGCGAGCCGTCAATCCCGTCGACCGCCAGCGCCGCCAGCAGCCAGAGCAAGGCGAGGCGCCAATTCTCCTGCTCGATCGCGGCCAGCGCGAACAGCGCGATCACCGTGCCGCTGGCGGTCAGCAGGTGCACCAGCCAGGCCAGCAGCACCTTCGAGCGCGACGCTCGCGCTGGGTCGGTCGCGTGGATAAGCGGCTCCCCTGCGCCCATAAGCTGTTCTCCGCCCGCCGGGACGGACGGGTCGAGCCATCGAACGCCGCCCCCGCAATGCCTGTTCCGGCCCATGGCCGTTTCGGTGGCGAAACCCGAAGGGTCGTGCCGCGTTGGGGCGGTCATGGACATCGTCAAGGACGTGAGGGCGGAGGAGGTCGACGGTCTGCTCGAACCCGGCCGCAATTGCTGGCGGATCGCGCGCGCCGATCGGGCCGCTCTGGTGGTCGACGCCGCCGACTATTTCCGCCACGCCCGCCATGCGATGATGAAGGCGCGCTCGCAAATCCTGATGATCGGCTGGGATTTCGACACCCGCATCCTCCTCGACCATGATTGCGAGGACGATGGCGCGCCCGCCCGATTAGGGCCGTTCCTGTCGTGGCTCGCGAAGAACCGTCCGGGCCTTTCCATCCACATCCTGAAATGGGATCTCGGCGCGCTGAAGCTGCTCGGCCGCGGCACCACGATCCTGCGCCTCGCCCGCTGGGCCTGGAGCAAGCAGATTTTCTTCAAGCTCGACGGCGCCCATCCCTTCGGCGCCAGCCACCACCACAAGATCCTCGTCGTGGACGACTCGCTCGCTTTTTGCGGCGGCATCGACATGACCGCGTCGCGCTGGGACACGCGCGGCCATGTCGACAAGGACAAGCGGCGAAAGCGGCCGACCACCGGCCGGCTCTACGGCCCCTGGCACGACGCCACGATGGCGGTCGGCGGCCCGGCCGCCGCGGCGCTCGGCGAGCTCGCCCGCGATCGGTGGTGCGCGGCCGGCGGCGCCCGGTTCGATCCGCCCGAGGCCAAAGGCGACGTCTGGCCGGAGGAGCTCGAACCCATGTTCCGCGACGTCGACGTGGCGGTCGCGCGCACGCGCGGCGCCTACAAGGAGACCCCGGCGGCGCGCGAGATCGAGGCCCTGTTCCTCGACATGATCGCCGGCGCCCGCCGCTTCGTCTATGCGGAGAACCAGTTCTTCGCCTCGCGGGCGATCGGCCAGGCCATCGCCACGCGGCTCGCCGAGCCGGACGGGCCCGAATTCGTCATCGTCAACCCGAGGACCGTCGAAGGCTGGGTCGAGGAGAAGGTCATGGGTCCGGCGCGGGCGCGGCTGATGCGCGTGCTCGCCAAGGCCGACCGCCACGGCCGGTTCCGCATCTACACGCCGGTGACGCAAGGCGGCGAGGACATTTACGTCCATTCGAAGATCGTGGTCGCCGACGACGAGGTGCTGCGCGTCGGCTCCGCCAACATGAACAACCGCTCGATGGGCCTCGACAGCGAATGCGATCTGCTGATCGACGGGCGGCTCGAATGCAATGCGGGCGCCAAGGAGCGCATCGCGGCGATCCGCGCCGATCTGCTCGCCGAGCATCTCGGCGTCGCGAGCGGGGCAGTGGAGGCGAAGCTTGCTGCCACCGGCTCGCTGATCGCCGCGATCGAGGCGCTGCGCGGCGCCGGGCGTACCCTGGTGCCGTTCGTCCCCGACGAGCCCGGCGCGATCGAGGCCGCGATCGCCGACAGCGAGGCGCTCGACCCGGAAGGCGCCGGCGACGACTTCGAGCCGCTGGCGCGGCCCGGCCTGTTCGCCGGCCTGCGCGCGGCGATCGGGCGCAGGCGGGAGCGGCGCCGCGCGGCGAAGGCCTGAACGCGGCGGGACTTTCCTTTCGGGGCAAAGGCTCGCACAATCGATGCGATGAGTGATTTTCCCGAACCCCGTTTCATGGCCGACGACGAGCTCCGCATGTTCGCGGACTCCGTGGGGAAGTTTCTCGACCGGAACGCGCCGCCCGAGCGGGTCGCGAAATGGCGCGAGGCGGGCATGGTCGAGCGCGAGTTCTGGCGCGAGGCGGGGCAGGCGGGGCTCCTGGGGGTCAGCGTGCCCGAGGCCTATGGGGGCCCGGGCGGCGACTTCCGCCACGACGTGGTGGTCGCCGAAGCGATCATCAGGAAGGGCGTCGAAGGCTTCGCCGCCGGGCTGCACAACGTCATCATCACGCCCTATATCCAGGCCCACGGGACCGAGGGGCAGAAACAGCGCTGGCTGCCCAAACTGGTCTCGGGTGAGCGGGTCGCGGCGATCGCGATGAGCGAGCCCGGCGCGGGCTCGGACCTCCAGTCGGTCCGCACCACAGCCTTGAAGGACGGCAACGGCTACAGGATCAACGGCGCCAAGACCTTCATCTCGAACGGCCAGATCGCCGATCTGATCGTGGTCGTCGCCAAGACCGACCCCAAGGAGGGCGCCAAGGGCGTCTCCTTGCTCGTCGTCGAGCCCGGCGAGGTCGAGGGCTTCCGCCGGGGCCGGAAGCTCGACAAGATCGGGCTCGACGCGCAGGACACCTCCGAGCTCTTCTTCGACGACGTCTGGGTTCCGGCCGACAATCTGCTCGGGCTGGAGGAGGGCAAGGGCTTCTACCAATTGATGGCCGAGCTGCCCCGGGAAAGGCTGCTGATCGCGCTCGGCAGCGCGGTCGCGATGGAGCGCGCGATCGAGGAGACGATCGCCTACGTCAAGGAGCGCAAGGCGTTCGGCAAGCCGATCATCGAGTTTCAGAACAGCCAGTTCGTGCTCGCCGACTGCAAGGCCAAGGCGGTGGTCGCGCGGGTCTTCGTCAACGATTGCATCGAGCGGCTGCTCGCGGGCGATCTCGACCTCACCACCGCCGCGATCGCCAAGCTCTGGGTCACCGAAGCGCATGGCGAGGTCGTCGACGCCTGCCTGCAGCTCCACGGCGGCTACGGCTATATCAACGATTATCCGATCGCGCGCATGTACCGCGACGCCCGCGTCCAGCGCATCTACGGCGGCTCGAGCGAGATCATGAAGCTGCTGATCGCGCGGTCGCTCTAACATTTACGGCAATCGATATGGGGCTTGACGATCTTCGATAATTCGCATATCGTTTATCGATATTGCGAATCATTGGAGGTCCTGTCGATGACCCGATCCTATTCCGCCGCGCTGCCGATTGCCTACGTGACGCTGCGCATCCTCGTC
>DASQFO010000446.1:0-1699 GCA_035633095.1 Allosphingosinicella sp.
GCGACGGCGATTATCTGTATTGGTGGGCGTTCCAGCCCGGCGCGCAATATCGCGCCTGGTATCGCCGGCCGGTCGCGGGCGGCGACCAGCAGCTTATTTTCGACGAGCCCGCCGAGGCCGCCGGCAAGCAATATTTCCGGCTCGGCGCGATGGCGGTGAGCCCCGACGGCCGCTACGCCGCGACCCTGGTCGACGACGATGGCGCCGAGCGCTTCCAGCTTCGCATCCGCGACCTTTCGACCGGGCGCGACATCGAGACCGTGACCGAGGTCGGCATCGGCCAGCCGGTCTGGACCGCGGACAGCCGCTCCCTGGTCTTCACCGAGGTCAACGAGAATTGGCGCAGCTACCGCGCCCGGCTGCACCGGATCGGCGAGCCAATGGCGAACGACCGCACGCTCTACGAGGAAGCCGAGAACGTCGCCTTCACGGTCGATGTCGGCCTCACCCAGGACCGCCGCTACATCCTGATCTCGACCGGCGAGAACAGCTCCAACGAGGTCCGCTTCGTGCCCGCCGCCAATCCGCAAGCGCCGCTGACCCTGATCGCGGCGCGGCGGCCGAGGATCCTCTATTCGGTGGACGCGAGCCACGGAAAGCTCTGGATCCTGACCAATGACGGCCACGTCAATTTCCGCATTGCCGAGGCGGCGCCCGAGCGGCCGGGCGAATGGCGGACACTGATCGCGGGCTCGGACGAGGTCTATCTGCGCGGCATCACCGCCTTTCGCGACCATCTCGCCATCACCGAGCGGGTAAACGGCCTCGATCAGATCCGGCTCAGGTCCTATGACGGTGAGGAACGTCGCATCCCGTTCACCGAGACGAGCTATACTGTCGGCCTCGGCAGCAACCCCGAATATGCGCCCGTCGCCTATCGCCTCGCCTACAGCTCGATGGTCACTCCGCCCACGGTCTACGACTATCACCCGGCGGCGAACCGGCTCGAGACGCTGAAAGTCCAGCGTATTCCTTCGGGCTACGATCCCAGCCGGTACGTCACCGAGCGGATCATGGTGCCGACCCGCGACGGCCGCCAGCTGCCGGTCTCGATCGTCTACCGGCGCGGCTTCGAGCGCAACGGCGCCGGACGGCTCTTCCTCTACGCCTACGGCGCCTACGGGATCGCGACGCCGCCCGCGTTCAACACCAACCGCTTCAGCCTGCTCGACCGCGGCTACGCCTTCGCCATCGCCCACATAAGGGGCGGCGACGACATGGGCTACCAATGGTATCTCGACGGCAAGCTCGACCGGCGCACCAACACCTTCAACGATTTCGTCGATGCGGCGCGCGGCCTGATCGCGCAGCGTTACACCAGCGCCGGCCGCATCGCCGCCCAGGGCGGCTCGGCCGGCGGCGAGCTGATGGGCGCGGTGGTCAACCAGGCGCCCGAATTGTTCGGCGCGGTGGTCGCCGACGTGCCCTTCGTCGACGTCGTCAACACCATGCTCGACGACACCCTGCCGCTCACCCCCGGCGAGTGGAACGAATGGGGCAATCCGATCACCGACGCCGCCGCGTTCCGCTATATGCTGAGCTACAGCCCTTACGACAACGTCACGCGCCAGGCCTATCCGCCGATGCTGATCACCGGAGGCCTCAACGATCCGCGCGTCACTTATTGGGAGCCGGCCAAGTGGAATGCGCGCCTCAGGGCGATGCGCACCGACAGCAACCTCCAGCTCCTGAAGATCAA
>DASQFO010000447.1:0-3344 GCA_035633095.1 Allosphingosinicella sp.
CCTGCGGCGCCGGGGCGGCCGGGGCGGGCAACGCAGCGGTGTCGAGCGGCACGACGGGCGCCGCCGACGGCGGCGGCGCGGCCTCCGGCACGGGCGCGGCCTGCCGGATTGGAGGCGAGGTGTCGCGCGGCGGCGTAGGCCGCGCGGGCGTGGGCGCTTCCTGTTGGGCGGCGGGCGGGCCGCCGGTAACGGGCGACGGTGGGGCGACGGTGACCGGCACGGGCTGCTGCTGCGGAACGACTGTGCGTCCGGGCAGCCGGAAGTCGCGGAGCTGGGCGGGACCGGCGGCGGGCGGCGGCGGGCCGGCGGCCGCGCTGCTATTGTCCTGCGCGCGAACGCCCGCCGCCGCACCCAGCAGCAGCGCGCCGACGACGCCCATCAGCAGGCTTTTTCCCCGATTCGTCATGATCTTCGCCCGACCCGCTCCGAGCCCGAATGGCACCCGCCCCAGATAAGCGCCAAGGCGAAGAAATCCAGCGGCGAGTCAATGTCCTGGCGCCGAACGGGCGCTACGGTGCGGCAAAAGCGCCACAGTCGCGGCGTCAGTGGTGCGCCGGCTCCTCCTGGGCGTGCCCCGCATCGTCGCCGCCGCTCCTGAGGCGCGTGCAATGCGCGATCTCGCGCTCCGTCATATTGTCGTCGGCGAGCTCGGCCAGCCACGCCTCCTCGCCCCGCGCCGACCAGATCAGGATCGGGCCGTGGGCGCGATCGTCCGCGCTCACGTAGCGCAGGCCGTAGGTGGGCGGCGTCGCCACCAGCTCGATCGCGCGGCCGTCGAACAGCAGCCGGGCGCCGGCGCGGGGAAACCAGCCGCCGCCCTCATAGAAGACCCGCGCCGGGCGGCCGTCGGCGCAGGCGTAGGGAATGCCCGCGGGCCCATGCCCCTGCGGGTGCGTGGCGCAGCCGGCGAGCGGCAAAGCACAGAGGCAAAAGAGGAGGATCGGACGCATCCTTATGAGGGTGCGCCGGCGAGCAAGTCAAATCAAGCGATTGGGATCAGGCGAGCGCGCGCTCGACGAGATCGTCGACGTCGAGACCGATCCGGCGGATGTGGGAAACGATTCCCGGCCAGCGATTCTCGAGGAAATCCTTGCGCTCGGTCGCCCGCAGGCGCTCGGCCGCCAAAGGCGCGACGAACATGCCGACGCCGCGCTTCACCACCACCAGCCCTTCCTCCTGGAAGGTCTGATAGGCCTTGGCGACGGTCAGCGGATTGGCGCCGTAATCGGCGGCGAGGCTGCGCACCGAGGGCAGCGCGTCGCCATCGCGAACCCGGCCCTCGAGGATCATCGCGGCGATGTTGTCGCGAAGGCGGAGATAGACGGGGCGGTCTTCGTTCATTGCGTGATAGTGTTCTAATACACTAGGCACGTCAAGCGGAGATTTCGGGCGGCGTCCATTCGGAGACGACAGCGTCCTTTTCGGGCCGCAGCCGCTCCTCGAGTTCGGCGCCGGGCGTGCCGAGGAAGATGAAGCCGGCGATCCGCTCCGGCGGCGCGCCGAAGGCGGCGAGCACGGCGGGCGAGTAAGCCGCCCAGCCGGTCACCCATCCCGCGGCATACCCCATTGCGTGAGCCGCCATCACCAGGTTCATGCACGCCGCGCCGCAGCTCAGCTGCTGCTCCCAGACGGGGATTTTGTGGTCGAGCCTGGGGCTGGACAAAGCGACGATCAACTCCGGCGCCTGCCGCGCAAAGCGGTCATTGGCCTCGATTTCCAGCCGGCCCGGATCGGGATTGTCGATCCGGTAAGCGGCGCCGAGCAAAGCGGCGAAGTCGTCGCGCCGGTCGTGTCCGACGTGCACGAATCGCCAGGGGTGGAGCTTGCCGTGATCGGGCGCGCGCATGGCGACGGCGAGGATGGTTTCGAGTTCCTCGGGATTCGGGCCCGGCGCGACGAGATCGCGCGGCCGGCCGGAGCGGCGGGTCTTGAGCAGGGTGAGCGTGGAGGAGCGGTCGTTGAACATCGCCGGGTGGGGCTAGCAGCGGCGACGCGCTGCAACAATCCCGCTTCACAACCGTAATTAGCACGCTATCGTGCCCGCCTTCCAAGGCTGCCGCGCGAGCGGCCGGATAAATTCGACCAGGGAGTAGCGCCGGATGGCCACCGAAGATTTTATCGCGCTAGGCGCACTTGTCGTCCTCCTCATTCTCCTCGCCGGCGGCGCCCTGATCGTAACCAGGAAGGCGCCCGAATTCGCGGGACACCCGAAGGGCCTCTACGTCCTGTTCTTCGCCGAGATGTGGGAGCGCTTCTCCTATTACGGCATGCGGGCGCTGCTGATTTTCTATCTTACCCAGCACTGGCTGTTCTCGGACGAGCGGTCGTCGATCATCTACGGCGCCTACACGGCGCTCGTTTACATCACGCCGGTGCTGGGAGGCTATCTGGCCGACCGCTATCTTGGGCAACGCAAGGCAGTGCTGTTCGGCGCGGTGCTGCTGACCTTCGGGCATTTCATGATGGCGTTCGAAGGCTCGGGGGGCCAGGCTGACGCGACGATCAACATGTTCTGGCTCGCCTTGAGCTTCATCATCGTCGGCTCGGGCTTCCTCAAGGCCAATATTTCGGTAATCGTCGGCCAGCTCTATCCGCGCACCGACATACGCCGCGACGGCGCCTACACGATCTTCTACATGGGCATCAACGCGGGTGCCGCAATCGGCACCATCCTTGCCGGCTATCTCGGGCAGAAATATGGATGGCGTTACGGATTCGGCCTTGCCGGCATCGGCATGCTCTCGGGCCTCCTTGTGTTCATCTATTTCAGGCCGTTGCTGCTGGGCCGCGGCGAGGCTCCCGACGCTGCGAGGCTCAAGTCATCGGTCGGACCGTTCAAATTTGAATGGCTGATGTACCTGATCGGCGTCGCTGCCGTGGGCGGAATCTGGGTTCTGATTCAGTATCAATCTCTGGTCGGCTGGCTGCTGGCCTTGTTCGGTGTCATCCTGGTTGTCAGCATCATCCATTACAGCGTGTTTCGGCTGGCAGCCCCCGAGGCGGACCGCCAAACCGGGCTGAAGTCGGCTGTGATCGCTCTAGGCGCCCTGATCTTTCTTGCCTTCCTAGTGATGGCCATGGGCTCGCTGGCCGTTCCAGATCTGCTCGCGATCGCCAACCGGCCGCTTTCGGTCGGCGGCTGGTCATTCCCGCTTTACGGGATCGCGGCCGCGATCGGCGCGCTCGGCCTGCTGGCGATCATCATACAGCAGGTCATGACGGTCGTCGGCGAGGATCGGGACCGCATCTTCGCCGCGATGTTCCTTATCTTCGGCTCGATCCTATTCTGGGCTTTGTTCGAGCAGGCGGGTTCATCGCTCAACCTGTTCACCGACCGTTATGCC
>DASQFO010000448.1:0-3005 GCA_035633095.1 Allosphingosinicella sp.
GAGCTGGCGGCGATGCTCGGCCATCCCGGCCTGCGCTCGGCGCTCGGCAAAGTGTGGCGGCTCGGGCCCGTATTTGCCGACGATCCGACCGCCGCGCGCCTCATCGAGGCCGCGCCGGCGGGCGGCTGGACCGCCCTCGTCCGCTTTCTCGGCACCTGCTTCGAGATCGATCCGGCCACGCTCCAGGCGAAGGGCGCGACGCTGCGCAAGAACCGTGCGCGCGAACGCGCCCTGGAGGAGATCGGCCCGGTCGAGTGGCGCTCCTTCTCCGGCGAGGAATGGACCGCGGCCGATCGCGTCGCGGTCGAAGCCAATTCCTGGCTCGCCGGGCTGGGCGGCGGCGCCGACACCAAATTTCTCGATCCCGAACGCCGCCGCACCTGGGAGCGGGCCGCCGCGGACCCGGCGCTCGCCCGCATGCTGCGCTGCGGCCTGCTCACGGTCGGCGGCGCGCCCGTCGCCTTCACCTTCGGCCTCGAGGTCGGCAAGGTCCGTTACCAGATCGCCAACAATTACGACGCGCGCTTCGCCAAATACGGGCCGGGCAAGCTCCTCCTCTACCGCGATTTCGCCGCCGCGGCCGGGCGCGGCATCGCGCGGATCGCCTGGGGCGCCGGCGACCCGGGCTACAAGAGCGAGATGGGCGCGGCACCGGGGCCCGACATCCTCGACCTGCTGTTCGTGCGCGGCACCGCGTTGGCGGCGGTCCTGCGCCCCTTCTGGAGCCGCATGCACCGGCCCACCGCGCAGCGGCACGACCGCCCCCGGGACCAAAGTGCGAGCCCTTTGCGCCGGTAACCCAATGAATACCACTTTGCGCTAGGGGACAGCATATGCCGATCTTCAGCGAAAGCGATCTCGCGCGCTTCAGCGAACATTATCCGGAGCAGCCGGGGGCGCTGTCGCACCAGCTCAGCGGCCATCCGTTGCTGACGCTCGAGGCATTGGTCGAGCTCGGCCGGCGGATGCCGCGCGAGGATGTCGAGTATAATGCGGGCGATCTACCCTACGACGTCGAGCCCGACGCGGTAAGCCACACCGGCCTTTCGGTCGAGGACACGATTCGCGGCATCGAGGAATGCGGCAGCTGGATGGTGCTGAAGCATGTCGACCGGGATCCGGCTTACAAGGCTCTGCTCGAAGAGGCGCTGGGCGAGCTCGCCGGGGTGATCGAGCCGGTCTCGGGCGAGATGCTGTGCAAGGTCGGCTTCATCTTCGTCTCCTCGCCGAACGCGGTGACGCCCTTCCACCACGATCCCGAGCACAATGTCCTTCTCCAGATCCGCGGCCGCAAGACGATCATGATCGTGCCCGACGACGAAATTGTGGTGCCGCCCGAAAAGCACGAAGCCTATCATGTCGGCGGCCACCGCAACGTGCCCTGGCGGGACGAATTCGAAGCACGCGGCCACAAGTTCGAGCTGGCGCCCGGCGACGCCGTCCACGTGCCCTTGATGTGGCCGCATTGGGTGAAGAACGGGCCGGAGCCCTCGATCAGCTTCTCGATCACCTGGAAATCCCATTGGGTGTATGACGAAGCCTATGCGCGCGTCGTGAACCACATGCTCCGCCGCTGGGGCGTTCGGCCCGCTTCGCCGGCGCCGTTCCCGCACAGCAATCGCGCCAAGTCCTACGCCTTGCGCGCGATCCGGATGGCGCGGAGCCCGCTCGGGCGATAGTGTAACGCCCACGCCTCATCCCCCCGGGTGGAAATAATCGTAAATCCCGCGGGCGGTCGTCCCCGAAATGCCGGGCACCTTCTCGATATCCTCGAGCGATGCGTTGCGAACCGCCCGCGCGGTGCCGAAATGCATGAGCAGCGCGCGCTTGCGGCCCGGGCCGATGCCGGGGACTTCGTCGAGCGGGCTCGCGGTGAAGCTTTTGGCGCGCTTCGCCCGGTGGGCGCCGATCGCGAAGCGGTGCGCTTCGTCGCGGAGGCGCTGGAGATAGAAGAGCAAGGGTGAGTTGGGCGGAAAGCCGATTTCGCGGCCGCCCGGCATGTGGAAGGTCTCGCGGCCGGCATTGCGGTCCGGCCCCTTGGAGACCGCCACCACCGGCACGTCGTGGACGCCGGCATCCTCGAGCACCTCGCAGACCGCCGAGAGCTGGCCCTTGCCGCCGTCGATCAGCAGCAAATCGGGCCAGTCGCCTTTCGAGCGGTCCGGATCCTCCTTCTCGAGCCGGGCGAAGCGGCGGCCGAGCACCTCGCGCATCATCGCGAAGTCATCGCCGGGCGCGGTTTCGGGGCGCTTGATGTTGAACTTGCGATACTGGTTCTTGCGGAAGCCCTCGGGGCCCGCGACGATCATCGCGCCGACCGCGTTGGTGCCCATGACGTGGCTGTTGTCGTAGACCTCTATCCGCTGCGGCGGCTCGGGCAATTCGAAGGTCTCGGCGATCTCGCGCAAATTCCTGGCCTGGGTCGAGGTTTCGGCGAGGCGGCGGTCCAATTCTTCCTCGGCGTTGCGCGCGGCCTGGCGGATCATCCGCGCCTGGTCGCCGCGCCGCGGGACCCTGAGAATCATCTTTCGCTCCGCCTTTACCGACAGGGCTTCGGCGATCAGCTCGGCTTCGGGCAGCACACGATCGGTCAGGACCAGCCGCGGCGGCGGCACCTCCTCGTAGAACTGGACCAGGAAGCTCGCCAGCACCTCGTCTTCGGGCACGTCGGCGGTGTGGGCCGGGAAGAAGCTGCGATGCCCCCAATTCTGGCCGCCGCGGATGAAGAAGGCCTGGATGCACGTCGTCCCGCCTTTGCAGGCCAATGCGAACAAATCCGCGTCGCCGAGCTTCTCGGCGTGGATCGCCTGGCTGCCCTGGACGTAGGTGAGCGCGCGCAGCCGATCGCGATAGACGGCGGCGAGCTCGAAGTTCATCGCGTCGGACGAGTCGGTCATCAGCGCTTGGAGCTTCTGCTGGATCTTGGTCGAGCGGCCGCCGAGGAAATCCTTGGCGTCGCGGACCAGCTCGTCATAGCCGGCCTCATCGACCCGGCCGACGCAGGG
>DASQFO010000449.1:0-4729 GCA_035633095.1 Allosphingosinicella sp.
TCCTCCGAGCCGACCGGAAGATAGTTGACCAGCACCTCGGCGCCCGACTCCTTGAGCGCCCCGACGATCTCGGCCTGCGACGCCTCCGCCTCGTCCGACCGCACGAAGCCGCGCGCGCCCGCTTCCTCCATATGCGCCGCCATGCCGTCGAGCACCCGGCCCATCCGGACCGCAACGCCGGTATCGGGAATGTGCTCCTGGAACACGGTCGTGCAATTGGGCGCGGCGAAGATCGCCTCGCCGAGGTCCTTGCCGACCTTGCGCGCGTCGGTGTCGATCGCCAGCACGAACTGGATATCGGACAGCCTGTAGCCGCCGATCAACTCGTGAATCAGGCCGTCTGGCTTGCGCTGGCCGTCATAAAAATAGCGGCCCTGCACCAACGAGCTTGCGCAATTGCCGACGCCGACCAACGCCACCTTGATCTTCTTCATGGGTCTCAGATTTCTTCCGTTCGGCCGTCACAGGGGCGTAATATGCGACGCTCAACCATAAAGGGCCGGAAAGTCAACACCTATGCTGCACCGCGAAAGACGCGGGGAACGGGGAGCAGCGACCCGAGCACGTACACAATCCACAACGTCGCGACGCTCGTGAAGATGATGAGCGCCGCCCGCTCCACCCCCGCGATGATGAACACCATGAACAGGAAGGCGTAGCAGTCGCGGCCGCTCAGCGTCTGCACGATCCAGTAGACCAGATCGGCGGCGCCGCGGACGCGGCCCGAGCGCTTGAAGAGGTCGAGGCCGAAGGGGGCGCCGGCGGCGCGCACGCGGCGGGCGATGAGGAGCCAGCCGACCACCGCCACGACCAATGCCCATCCGCCGATCCAGCCGATCGCGCCACCGTCGCGCAAGGCGAGATGCGCGGTGATGCCGGCGATGAAGAGCAGGTTGGTCGCCGCGTCGACCGCGCTGTCGAGCGCGGCCCCGGCCGGCGAGGCACGGAAGGTGGCGCGCGCCATCTCCCCGTCGACGCCGTCGAGGACCGAGGCGGACTGGAACAATATGCCGCCGAGGACGAGCCCGGCTTCCCCGCCGAGCAGCAGCACCGGAATCAGGGCGAGCGCCAACAGCGCGTTGACGATGGTCAGGTGAACCGGCCTCGCGCCCGGAATCTCGAGCACCAACACCGTGATGCGCTGCGAGATCGGCCGGTTCAGCCAGCGCGAGACCAGGCCGTCGCCGGGCTTCCCGGTGGCGCGGACGATCTCCCAGGACGTCGGCAGGGAGATCGTAGGGCCCTCGCCGGGCTCGACCACGACCGTCGTGGTCCCACGCAGGCGCTCGATATCCTCGAACGTCGCGGGCGCGAGCGCCGCGCCGTCGCCGATCCGCAGGCCGACCTCATTGGCACCCGCCTCGGCGAGCGCCCGGACCGCCCGCGCCGCCGCGGCGACGCCCGCGATCCGCCGGTTCGCCTCGCCCGCGGAAGCGAAGGCGGCCACAGCGGCCGGCGCGGATTTTTCGCTTCCCATCGGGCGGTTCCTTCCCCCAAGAAACGGGGCCGGCGCGTTTTTCGTCCAGAAAGGAGGCCGTATCATGGCATCGGCGCATGCCGCCGCGATCGGTCCCAGCCGGCCGCGCGAGCTCCAGGATCCGCTCAACCGCTATATCTATCACCCCCTCGCCGCGCTTCTGGCGCACATGCTGCTTCCGACCGGAATCACCGCCAACGCCGTCTCGGTCCTGAGCGCGGCGGCTTTGATCGCTTCGGCCCTGGCCTATACCCAAGCGGCGTGGCCGATCGGCGTGCTGCTCGGCTTCTCGTTGATGCTACTCTGGCACGTGATCGACGGCGCGGACGGCGATCTCGCCCGGCTCAAGGGCACAGCGTCGAGCACCGGCGAGCTGGTCGACGGGGTCTGCGACTATCTCGGCAACACAATCATGTATTTCGCCTTCGCCTTCCTGCTCGACGACACGCTCGGCGCCTGGGCCTGGATCCTGGCGGTCGGGGCGGGCGCCAGCCACGTCGTCCAGACCAACCACGCCGAGACCCAAAGGCGGCTCTATATGTGGCGGGCCTATGGCGTGCCCTGGCTCCGGAACGCCCGCGCCTCGGACGACGCCGTGTTCCGCAGGGAGAGCTGGTTCACGCGTTATTTCGGTTTCTGGGCTGTCGGCTATGTCTGGCTCTCCAACCGGATGACGCCGGGCGCCAACCCGATCGACGCGGCGCTGGCGAAAGCGCATAGCGACCAGCGCGAGACCCGCCACATCCGCCGCCTTGTCCGCCGCGTCTTCGCCCCGTCGCACGGCCTCGCCATGGCGCTCGGCGCCAACCCGAAGACCTTCCTGATCGCGGCGAGCATGGCGATGGGGAGCCCGCTTTATTACTTCCTGGCGATGATCTTCGGCGTGAATCTGATCCTGCTCGCCTCGATCCTGCACCACAAGACGCTGACCGGGAGGGTCGCCGCCGCGCTCAGCCGGACCTGAGCCGCGCGTCCAGGAAGCCGGCGATCTTCGCGGCGCGATTGTCCCAGGTGAGATCCCCGGCATGGGCGAGCGCATTGGCGCCGAGCCGCGCGGCGAGCGCCGGCCCGGCGCGCAGCCGGTCGAGCGCCGCCGCCGCCGCCTGGGGGTTGCCCGGAGGCACGAGCAGCGCATTCTCGCCGTCGCTCAGCAGCTCGGCTATGTCGGGTGCCTGCGGGGCGAGGATCGGCCGGCCCGCGGCGAGATAGGAGAAGAGCTTCAGCGGCAGCACGCAATTCCTGTATCGTTCGAGCGGCGCCCGCGACGGCGGGATCAGCAGCACGTCGGCCGCTTCCAGCCAGGCCGGCAGCTCCGCGGGCGCCTGCCAGGGCACCGCGCGGACATTGGCGATTCGAGCGGCCGCGGCCTCGATCGGACCCTCCCCTTCCGAGCCGACCAGCACGAACAGAATGTCGGGCCTAAGCGGAGCAAGAGCTAGGACCTGGTCGAGCCCTTTCTGCGCGTTGATCCGGCCTGCATAGACGGCGATGAAACGGTCCGCCGGAAGCCCGAGCCGGGCGCGAGCGGCCGCCTTGCCGATCGGCGCGCCGATCCGCTTCGCCTCGGCGCCGTTGTGCGCGACCAGGAGCTTGGCCGGATCGACCCCGGCGCGGACATAGGCCCCGGCGGCGTAATCGGAGTGGAGGATAAGGCCGAGGCACCCGGCATCCCGCGCCGTGCGCCGGACCAAGGGCCGGACCGGCGGCAGGTCGTCGGGCCAGGGCCGGTAGTGGTCGGTCGCGAACGCGATCGGAGCGCGCCCGCCCATGAGCAGCATCGCCGGGATCCGCGAATAAAGCAGGTCCGCGCCGGCCAGCGCGGGATCGCCAAAGACCTGGCGGAGCCACAGCAACGTCCTGACCAGCGCCTCGCCCGCCCACCGGCTCGGGCGCTGGACCAGCCGGAAGCCGCCATCGACGCCGAAATAGCGACGCAATTCGTCGGCGGTAAGCGCCGGATCGCCCGCCCCCCGCGGCATCAGCAGCGTGACCTCGACCCCGAGCCGCGCCAGTGCCGCCGCGGTGCCCATCGTCTGCTCGCGGCAGGCCTTGCGGTCGGGGCGCGACCAGAGAAGGGGATAGACGAGGCGCATGGCGCGCACGCATCCGCCAATGCGCGCGCGCGGTCAAACCTCGTCGAGGCTTTTTTTGGCGGAGGACGCGCGCGGCTGGAAGCGCGAACGAAGCGTCGCGTGATCCGACCAGTCCCACGTCAGGCGGCCGGCCCTTCCTCTTCTTCCTCCGCGAAGAGGGCCGCGACGGCGGCATTGGCCGACAGGCGCACGCGGTCGCCTTCGATCTCGGCGACAAGACCGAGCGAGACATAGTGATGATGCCCTTGGTGGCTGCCCTCGCCGCTGTCGGCGCGGGTCAGCTTGATGCGGTCCGCCGTGACCCTGTCGACGGTGCCGACATGGACGCCGTCGGCGCCGATCACTTCCATGCCGTCCTCAATTCCGTGGGTATTCGCCATGTCTCTTCTCCCAGTTGATTTCATGCGCTCAGGGCCCGGCGAACCGCCGGACCCATAGCTCGAAGGCTTCGAGATAGCGCCGAAGGTAGCGGCCGGTGGCTTCGTCGATCAGCCGGCCTTCGGCGTCGAACTTCTCGTGCGCCTTGAACACCAGCAATTCGGGCTGCAGCATGCAGAAGGAATTGGTGAACTCGAACGCCTGGCGGAGCTGACTCTGGCCACGGGCCGAACCGGTGATGCCCGGCGAAGCGCCGATCAGGCCGACCGGCTTGCCGCCGAGCGCCGCGTTCTGCGGCGGCCGTGACGCCCAGTCGATCGCATTCTTCATCACGCCCGGCACACCGTGATTATATTCCGGCGTCACCATCAGCACGCCATCGGCCGCGCGGATCGCCTGCTTGAACGCCACGACGCCCTCCGGATCGCCCGCCGCTTCGACGTCGCCGTCCTAGCGCGGGATCGCGCGCAGATCGAAGGTCTCCAGGTCCAGGTTCTCGGGCGCCGCCGCGACGGCGGCGGCGAGCAGAGCGCGGTTGTAGGAGGCGGCGCGCAGGCTGCCGGCGAAGCCCAGGATGCGCAGAGCCGCCATGTCAGGCCACCTCAAGGGCCGGAGCGGGCGCGGCGGCGGGCTCCGCTAAGCAGGCATGGAGCGAGGCGACGACTTGCGCGCCGTCGCCGACCGCCGACGCGACCCGTTTGACCGATCCCGACCGCACGTCGCCGACCGCGAAGACGCCGCCGCGGCTGGTCTCGAGCGGCAGTCGCCCGCCGCCAGCCTC
>DASQFO010000450.1:0-1554 GCA_035633095.1 Allosphingosinicella sp.
CAGCGTCGACGTCGATCCCTATTCTTTTCTCTAGGGTCCTAGACCGGTCGTTTCGCGGCTCATAGAAAGGCGCCGATGAACCGATTGCTTCTCATGCTGACCTTCGCACTGGCGCTGCTCGCGCCGGCCTCCCCCGCGCGCGCCGACGATATTTCGGTGGCCGGGCGCAGCGTGGTGCGGGTCGTCGTCATCGCCTTCGGCGAGGAGGACGAGGTGGCCGGCTTCGGCCATGGCAGCGGCTTCGCGGTCGGGCGCAACCGGATCGTCACCAACGCCCATGTCGTCGCCCAGGCCCAGCCGGGCGCGCGGGTCGCGGTCGGCGTCGTTCCGTCGGAGGGCGCCCAGGCCTATCGCGCCCGGGTCATCGCCACCGACCCCGCCCGCGACCTCGCTTTGCTCGAGGTCGAGGAAGGCAGCTTTCAGCCGATCCCGCTCTATCTCGGCCCGCTCGACGACGGCGCGCCGATCGCGGCTTTGGGCTATCCGGGCAATGTCGACCTCGCCACCGCGCGGCAGATGGACGATTATGTGCGGCCGCTGCCGCCGACCCGCTCGATCGGCATCTTCTCGAACGTCCGCCCGATCAACGGCATCACCACCCTGTTGCACACCGCGAACATCGCCCGCGGCCATTCGGGCGGGCCGTTGCTCGACCAGTGCGGTCGCGTGCTCGGGGTCAACACCTTGATCACCCGCAATCAGGACGGCGACGCGCCCTTCGCCTTCGCGGTCTCCAATCGCGAGCTCACCGCCTTCCTCCAGCAGGCGCGCCAGCCCTTCCAGTCGATCGCGACCGAATGCGTCTCGATGTCCGATCGCCTGCGCCAGGACCAGGAGCGCGCCGCCAACGAGGAGCGGACCCGCCAGACCGCGGCCGCCGCCGAGGCCCAGAAGGCGCGCGACACGCGCGAGCGCAGCCTCGCCGAACTCCAGGAGATGCGCGAGAACCGGCTGGCGCTGGCGATCCTGCTCCTCGTCTTCGCCCTGCTCGCCTTCGGCGGCGGCGGCCTCGCCGCGGTCAAGAACCGGCCGAAGGCGGCCTGGGCGATGGCCGGCCTTGGCGCGGTCCTGCTGATCGCCGCGATCGTCGCCTTCCTCTCGCGCCCTGGCCGCGCCGATATCGAAGCGGCGGAGAAAGCCGAAGCGCCGCCCGCGGCCGCGCCCGACCGTTTCGCGGGCCGCAACATGTGCCGGCTCGTGCCCGAGCGGAGCCGAGTCACGGTCAGCACGGCGAGCGAGGTGCCGCTCGACTGGACCACGACCGGCTGCGTCAACGGGCGCACCCAATATGCGCAGGAAGGCCAGGTCTGGACCCGCATCCTCGTCCCCGCCGACCAGCGCACGGTATCGGTGCTCCAGTTCCGGCCCGGCGATGGCGAATATGTCGTCACCCGCTACCAGCTCGAGGCGGCGGCGATGGACCGGGTGCGCGCCATGCGCCGCGGCATCGACAACCGCGCCTGCACCGCCGACCTCGAGGTGCGGACCATCCTCGCCGACCAGCAGCGCGAGATCGCCGCGATGCTGCCACGGCTGCCCAACGAGCGGCTGGTC
>DASQFO010000451.1:0-6536 GCA_035633095.1 Allosphingosinicella sp.
CACGCGATCCGCGCGGAGCTGCTCGGCGACGCATCGCTCTCCCGCCGCCCGATGGGCCGCGTCGCGGCGCCGCTCAGAAGGATCGGGGCGCGCATTTCCGGCGCCAAAACCGACGGAGACTTCCTGCCGCTGACCGTCGAAGGCCTCTATCCGGCGATCCCCACCCGCCACCGCCTCGAAATCCCCTCGGCGCAGGTCAAGTCGGCGCTGCTGCTCGCCGCGCTCAACACGCCCGGCGTGACCCGGATCGAGGCGCCGCCGACCCGCGACCACCTCGAGCGGATGCTGCGCCTCTTCGGGGCCGAGATCGAAGTGGACGGGACGCGCATCGCGCTCCGCGGCGAGGCCGAATTGAAGCCCCGGCACCTTTGCATTCCCGGCGATGCCTCCGCCGCGGCCTTCCTCGCCGTCGCCGCGCTGATCGTCCCCGGCTCGGAGATCCGAATCGAGGGCGTCGGCGTCAATCCCACCCGCATCGGCCTCTACGATATGCTGCGCGAAATGGGCGCCGACATCGGCTTCTCCAACCCGCGCGAGGTTTCGGGCGAACCGGTGGCGGATCTGGAGGTACGGGACAGCGCCCTCACCGGCATCGAAATCCCGCCCGAAATCGCGCCCGGAATGATCGACGAATATCCGATCCTCATCGTCGCCGCCGCCTTCGCTTATGGCACGACCCGCGCGCATGGTCTCGCCGAGCTGCGCGTCAAGGAATCGGACCGGATCGCGGCCATGGCGGCGCTCGGCGCGCGCGAGGAGGGGGACGGCCTCGTCATCCAGGGCAGCGGCGGCGCGCCGATCGCCGGCGGCCTGACGATCGACCCGCGCCGCGATCACCGCATCGCCATGGCCTATGCGGTGGCTGGCCTCCACAGCCGCGAGCCGATAGGGGTCGCCGGCATGGCCTGCGCCGACACCAGCTTCCCCGGCTTCGAAGCCGCTCTCGGCGCGTTGATCACGCCATGATCATCGCCGTCGACGGGCCCGCGGCGAGCGGCAAGGGCACGATCGCCCGCGCGCTCGCCGCCCATTTCGGCCTCCCCCACATGGACACCGGCCTGCTCTACCGCGCCGCCGCGCTCAACCTGCTCGGCATGGGCGGCGACCTCGAAAGCGAGTTCGCCGCGGCCCGCGCCTGCGAGATTTCGCAGATCGACTTGGACGACCCGGAATTGAAGAGCGAGACGGTCGGCGGCATCGCCTCGCGCATCTCGGCCTATCCGCTCGTCCGCGACGCCCTGCTCGAGCGCCAGCGCCGCTTCGCCGAGGGAGAAAGCGGCGCCGTCCTCGACGGCCGCGACGTCGGCACCGTGATCGCGCCCCGGGCCGACGCCAAGCTCTTCGTCACGGCCGAGCCCGAGATCCGCGCCCGCCGCCGCTTCGAGGAATTGAAGGCGGCGGGAATGGACGTCCATTTCACCGACGTCCTCGCCGATATCCGCGCCCGCGACGAGCGCGACATCGGCCGCGCCGCCGCGCCGCTCGCCATGGCGAAGGACGCGATCCTGCTCGACACCAGCGCGATGGGCCCCGACCAAGCGATCGCCGCCGCCATCGCCGCGGTCGAGCGGCGCGTCCAACCCTAATTCTTCAGCCGCGGCCAGGCCGTCCAGGTTCCGACCGCGTAAGCCAGCCCATAGACGAGAACCACGAGCGAGCTCCAGATCGCGAAGCGATCGACCAGCTCCGGCTTGAGGGCCAGCATCGGCAACGGCGCGAGCGCGCGCAGCAGGTAGACCGCGCTGATCGCGATCAGCGCCGTCCGGAGCAGCGGCAGGCGGCGGATCAGGCCCGCGCCCGAAAAGGCGTAGAGCGCCCAGACCATCAGGACGGCGGCGATCGCGCAAGTGACGAGCGCCGGCCTCGAAGAGCCTAGTTCGGCGGCGCGCGCCATGCCTTCCCCGGCCCCGAAGAAGCGGTACCAATCGGGCCCGCCGAAGATGATAGCTATATGCAGAACCGCCGCCGCGGCGCTCAGCGTTCCGCCGGCGACAAGCCATCGATTCCCCTGCACGATCGTCCCCTTTTTTCCGCGCCGGAGCTTAGCCGTTCCGCGGCGCGCCGCAATGCCCGCGTCCAAAGCCTGCTTCGCCCGCTTCAGGAGGTGATCGAGCGCAGCGCCTTGCGCTTCAGCCGGGACTTGAGCTCGACAAGCGTGATGCGTTCGAGCGCCAGCGCCTTGTCGCGCGCGGCGACGACGCTGCCGAGGTGCCCGAGCACCTGCTGCATGAGGTCGAGCGACTGCAGCTGCTGGCCGTGGCGGCGGAGCAGGATCGGATCGCCGACCAGGATGTCGCCCAGCTGCTCGAGATGCCGGATGACGAGATCGAGCTCCTCGGCGATCCGCTGGTCGAGGAGGTCGTCCGACCGGCCGGGACCCGCCGGCGGCGGCTTGAACAGGCTGCGCCTGCCCGCCTCGAGATCGGCGCGGACCTGGGCCAGCGCCGCGTCCACCGCCTGCTGGTGCGCGGGCGCCTTATACGTCGCGAGTAAAGCGCGGTTTTCATTCTTCACCATAAAAACGCTCGTTTCGAACCAGTTACCATTGCCGACAAACGCATCCAGGCTTCGATTTGATCCCGAAGCCGAACGGCAAATCTAGAGCAAATGGCGCAAAACACGGTTAATCGCGGGTGACCCCGATTACCGTGCGATTACGGCGGCCCGGTCCGCGCCCGCCGCGTCAAAGCCCGCGCACGCGCGGCGGAATCGCCGGCCGCTGAGTCGCTGGGGGCTGTCACTCCCTGACCGTCCCCCTTCCCCCTCAATCTTCCGCCAGCCAGTCCTCGCATCGGAGCCCGTCGACGCGATTGAATTCGCGCAAGTTTCCGGTCACCAGCGCCAGCCCGAGGCTTCGCGCATGGCCCGCGATCAGCAAATCGTATGCGCCGATCGGGAGCCCCCGGCGCTCGAGGTCGGCGCGGATGTCGGCGGCATGGTCCGCCGCCGCCTCGTCGAGCGGCGCCACGGTCAGCCGCGCCGCGAAATCCTCGACCGCGCGCCGGTTCTCCACCGGCCGCGCCGATTTCGCGGCGCCATATAGGAGCTCTGTGAGCACCACAGTCGAGATGCACAACGCCTCGCTGGTCTCGTTAAAACGCTTGCGCGCGCTCGCCGGCCGGTCGCGCAGGACACGAATGCACAGGTTCGTGTCGAGCATGTAGCGCAGCATCTACAATAGCTCGCGCGCCTCGGCCTCGGGCTGCTCCCGCGCGCCGAGATCGACGCCCGGCGCCTCGAAGAAATCGTCCCAGGCCGCATCCGCCGGCGCGATCACCCGCGCCTTGCCAACCCTGCGGATCGCCACCTGCTTCACCCCTTCCGGAAAAGCGAGCTCCTTCGGCAGCCGCACGGCCTGGGAGCGGTTGGATTTGAACAGGGTGGTGCGCGCGGGCATGGCGGATTAGGTAGCGAAACGGGTGGGATATGTCAATGGGATATACAAGGGGATGGTGACGTAACTGTCCCCATTCCCCATGAGGCTCCTCGAAAACACCTGCTCGGACACTTTCCAGGGACTCGTGCTTCTCGAGCGATGCCGGCATCATAGCAGACCCTCCGAGGTTCTGATAAAAAGGCCTAGGAGGGATGGTGCGACTGCAGTTCATTGAAATATCAAATTTCCGGAAGCTCAAATCCACTCACGTGGATCTGAGCGCGAGCCCGCGCCCAGAAGAGTCTCGCCTTGGTGGCCTACACCAGCCAGCCAGCGGAGTTGGTAAAGTCCGTTGTAATGCAAGGCTGGTTCCGACCCGAAGAAGTAGAGATCCTGTAGGGTAGCGGCCCCACCTCTCCCCCTCCCGGCCGCAAGTACCACTTGCGGACGTAACCCCCTCTCCCCTATGCGCCCCCCGTCCAGCGGGCGGCATGCGCTCGCGGAAGCCAGGATAAGGCAGCGCGTTCGGGCCGGCAGCCAGCCGCTCTCGGGGCGCCCTTTTGTTTCGGTGGGTAGGCATCAGGCGAATTCCCGAACCTTCCCCTCTCCCACCCCGTCATGCCGCACGCCTATTCCAATCTCGATGTCGTGGCCGAGCGCGCGCAGGCAATCCTCGAGCTTGGCCTGGCTAATGTCGTTGAGCTTTCCGCGGGTGAGCAAGGAAAGCTTGGGCTGGGAGATCGGCATGCGCGCGGCGGCTTCCCGCTGGGTTAGGCCCATTTCCGCGATCGACCTCTGGATGCGAATTGCCAGCTTGGCCTTGACGGCAAACCCGGGATCGAGCCCGAGCTCGTCGAGAACGCTCTTGCCGGCCGGAGTGACATGTCCTTCCATCACGATCCTTTCTTCGCTTTCGACTTTTTCGCCTCGATCCGCCTCACCTCAACAAGCCGCGCCTCGATCGTCTCCTTGTCGCGCTTCGGCAGGTTGCGGCCGCTCGTCGATTTCTTGAAGCAGTGCAGGACGTAGACCACGTCATCGTAATGGGCTGTGTAGACGGCCCGATAGGTGTCGCCGTCATCGTCTTCCAGAATCTCCACCAGCACGGGCTTGAACCCGCCGAGCAACTTCGCGTCCTCGTAACGCAGGTTGTTCTGCGCCAGGCCAAGCGCGTGGCCGAAAGTCCCGCGGACCAGATCCGGCATATCCATAAGGTCTTTGTAGCTGCTCCCGCGCCAGTCTATTCGCCTTTCATCCATCCACTTCCTCGCCAAACAGGAAACGCTTGATACCAGAAATGGTATCAAGATGCAAGTGTAAATCCGTGCGGCTTGCCCCTCCCCTCTCTCTCCCCTATACGCCCCACCGTCCAGCGGGCGGCATGCGCTCGCGGAAGCCAGGATAAGGCACGGCGCGTGAGGGACAGGCCATCGCCTCTCCCTTGACGGGCCCTTTTGCTTCCCAAGGCTTCCGCGCTTCCGCCCAAAGGACGCCGCATCGGCATTCGGCCGCTGCGGCAAACCCCTCTGGCCCGGCCCGCGCGTTCAGTCCCGCGGTGCGGTCCGGTACGTAAGGACTATGATCTTGGCCACAACGGCAACCCCCACCCGCGACGATTTCGCCGCGATGCTCAACGAGTCGCTCGGCGGCGAGGACCAGGGCTTCGAAGGCCGCGTCGTCAAAGGCATCGTCGTCGGCATCGAGAACGACCTCGCGGTCATCGACGTCGGCCTGAAATCCGAAGGCCGCGTGCCTTCGCGCGAGTTCGCCGCGCCCGGCCAGAAGGCCGAGATCGCGATCGGCGACGAGGTCGAGGTCTTCGTCGACCGCATCGAGAACATGAACGGCGAGGCGATGCTGAGCCGCGACCGCGCCCGCCGCGAGGCCGCCTGGGACAAGCTCGAGACCGAGCACACCGCCGGCAACCGCGTCGAGGGCGTCATCTTCGGCCGCGTCAAGGGCGGCTTCACCGTCGATCTGGGCGGCGCCGTCGCTTTCCTTCCGGGGTCGCAGGTCGACATCCGCCCGGTCCGCGACGTCGGTCCGCTGATGGACCTGCCGCAGCCTTTCCAGATTTTGAAGATGGACCGCCGCCGCGGCAATATCGTCGTCTCGCGCCGAGCCATTTTGGAAGAGACCCGCGCCGAGCAGCGCTCGGGCCTCATCCTGTCGCTCGCCGAAGGCCAGATCGTCGACGGCGTCGTCAAGAACATCACCGATTACGGCGCCTTCGTCGATCTCGGCGGGATCGACGGCCTGCTCCACGTCACCGACATCAGCTACAAGCGCGTCGGCCACCCGTCGGAGCTGATCAACATCGGCGACACGGTCAAGGTCCAGATCATCCGCATCAACCGCGACACCCAGCGCATCTCGCTCGGCATGAAGCAGCTCGAGAGCGATCCCTGGGAGGGCGCGTCGGCCAAATATCCGGTCGGCGGCGTGTTCAAGGGCCGCGTCACCAACATCACCGAATATGGCGCGTTCGTCGAGCTGGAGCCCGGCATCGAGGGGCTGGTCCACGTCTCCGAGATGAGCTGGACCAAGAAGAACGTCCATCCCGGCAAGATCGTCTCCACTTCGCAGGAAGTGGACGTGGCGGTGATCGAGGTCGACGAGGAGAAGCGGCGGATCTCGCTGGGCCTCAAGCAGGCGCAGGCCAATCCCTGGGCCGATTTCGCCGACAAGCATCCCGTGGGCACCGAGGTCGAGGGCGAGGTCAAGAATTCGACCGAGTTCGGGCTGTTCGTCGGCCTCGACGGCGACGTCGACGGGATGGTCCACATGTCCGACATCGCCTGGGGCGTGTCGGGCGAGGAAGCGTTGAAGCTCCACCACAAGGGCGAGACGGTCAAAGCGCAAGTGCTCGACGTCGACGCCGAGAAGGAGCGCATCAGCCTCGGCATCAAGCAGCTCGAGCGCGGCGGCGTCGCTCCGGGCGGCGCGGCGGCTTCGGGCGGCGGCGGAGTCAATAAGGGTGAAACCGTCACCGTCTCGGTCTTGGAAGTGCGCGACGGCGGGCTCGAGGTGCAGGTCGGCGACGGCGGCGTCACCGGCTTCATCAAGCGCACCGACCTTGGCCGCGACCGCGACGAGCAGCGTCCCGAGCGCTTCCAGGTCGGCCAGAAACTGGACGCGATGGTGATCGGCTTCGACCGCT
>DASQFO010000452.1:0-10880 GCA_035633095.1 Allosphingosinicella sp.
CTTTCCGCCGCCGTCGCCGCCCTGATGGCCCTGCCCGCTCTGGCGCAGCAGCCCGGCGTGCCGAACCCGCCGGCGGCCGCCGTCGCCGCGCGATCCGGGCCAGAGGACATCCGCGTCAACCAGCTGATCGTCTACGGCGACGATCCCTGCCCGCAGAGCCGGGACCCCAATGAGGTCACCGTGTGCGCGCGCTTGCCGGAGGACGACCGCTTTCGCGTTCCCCCCAATTTGCGCGAGAATCCGAACGAACCGGCCAGCCAGGCCTGGGCCAATCGCGCGCTCGAGCTCTCTTATGTCGGCCGCAGCGGAGTCGGCAGCTGCTCGCCCTCCGGCCCGGGGGGGATGGTCGGATGCTTCAACCAGCTCGTCGACCAGGCCCGCGCCGAACGCCGCGGCACCGACGACATCAACTGGGATCGGATGATCGAGGAGGCGCGCCAGGAGCGGCTCAGCCGGATCGACGCGGAGGCCCAGGCGGCCGAGGAGGCGGCGCAGGCCGAAGAACGGGCGAACCGGCCCGACTGATGACCGAAAAGGGGGGCGGTTTCAGGCGCGACATCGGGCTGACCGGTTCGGCCTTCCTGTCGTTCAACGGCATCGTCGGCGCCGGTATTTTCGCGCTGCCCGCGACGCTCCACCTCCAGTTCGGCCTGTTCAGCCCCTGGCTGTTCCCATTGTTCGGCCTGCTCGTCCTGCTCGTCGCTTTGCCGTTCGCCCGGCTCGCGGCGCTGTTGCCGCAATCGGGCGGCCCGGTCGCCTACACCGCCGTCTTCGGCCCGCTGGCCTCGTTCCAGGCCGGCTGGCTCTATTATGTGGCGCGCAGCACCGCTCTCGCCGCCAACGCCAACGTCTTCGCCATCTACGCCGCCTCGCTCTGGACCCCGCTCGGCACCGCCGCCGGCCGCGCCGCGACGATCCTGCTCCTGGTCGGCACGCTTACCGTGATCAACGTCGTCGGCGTCCGCCGCGCCATCCGCGCGCTCGACGCGCTGACCCTCCTGAAGGCGCTGCCGCTGATCGGCCTCGCCATCTGGGGCCTGATCCACGCCGGCGGCGCCTTGCCCGCGCCCGGCCCGCCGCCGCCCTTGTCGGCGATCGAGGGCGCCGCTCTGATCATCCTCTACGCCTTTATCGGTTTCGAGAATTCGGTCGTCCCCGCCGAGGAGACCGCCGATCCCAGGCGGACCATCCCGCGCGCGCTGATCGCCACGGTCGCCGCGACCGCCGCGCTCTATTTCCTGATTCAGCTCGCTTATGTCGCGGTGATGCCCGCCGGGGCCGCGCCCGCCGCCCCGCTCGCCGCCTTCGCCGAGGCCCTGATCGGCCCCGCCGGTGCGATTCTCCTGACCGCGACCGCGCTCGCCTCGGTCGCGGGCAATATCAGCGGCGCGATCACCTCGACCTCGCGCGTCACCTTCGCGCTCACAGCCCAGGGCTCGCTGCCGCGCTGGTTCGGCGTGGTCGGCGCGCGCTGGTCGACCCCGGCCAATTCGATCCTCTTCATGGGGCTGGTCGTCGCCGCGCTCGCCTTGACCGGCAGCTTCGTCTGGCTCGCCGTGGTCAGCACGCTCGCCCGCCTGTTTGTCTATTCGGCCTGTATCGCGGCTCTGCCAAAGGTCGAGAAGCAAGCGGGCGCGCTCATTTGGGCGATGCTGGCGGCGGGCCTCGCCGTTTGCCTTTGGGCGGCGTCGCAGTCGAAGTGGGAATCGTGGCTGGGGCTGGCGGGGGCCGTGGCCGCCGGCACTTTGCTCTACGTGGTCGCCCGCCGTCAGGCCGCCTCAAGCTCCGCCGCCACGGTCTCCTCGATCCAGCCGCCCCCGAGCACCCGCTCGCCGTCATAGAGCACCGCGGCCTGGCCGGGCGAGACGCCATATTCGGGCCGCTCGAAATGGACGCTCTCACCATCGAACGTCGCCGGCACCGGCTTCGCGAGCGAACGGACCTTGACGGTCAGCCCCTCGCTTTGGCCCTCGCCGAGCCAGTTCATGCCGCTCAATCGCGCCGCCCGCACCGCGAGCGCCTGCTTCGGCCCGACGATCACCCTGCGGCTCTCGGGCTCGAGCTTCAGCACGTAGAGCGGCTCGCTCTGCCCGCCGATCTCGAGTCCGCGGCGCTGGCCGACGGTGAAGTGGATCAGCCCCGGATGCCTGCCGAGCACCCGTCCGTCGCGGTCGACGATCTCGCCCCCCGCCGCCGCCTCGGGGCGCACCTTCCTGACCACCCGCGCATAGTCGCCGTCGGGGACGAAGCAGATATCCTGGCTGTCGGGCTTGTCGGCCACCGCGAGCCGGAGCTCGCGGGCGGCCTCGCGCACCGCCGCCTTGGGCATGCCGCCCAGGGGAAAGCGCAAATAGTCGAGCTGGTCGCGCGTGGTCGCGAACAGGAAATAGCTCTGGTCGCGCGCCGGATCGGCGGCCCGGTGCAGCTCCGGCCCGTTCTTCCCGGTCACGCGCCGCACATAATGGCCGGTGGCGAGGCAGTCGGCGCCGAGATCTCGCGCAAGGCTCAGGAGATCGGTGAACTTCACGCTTTGGTTGCAGCTGATGCAGGGGATCGGCGTGCGCCCGCGCGCATATTCATCGGCGAAGCGTTCGATCACGCTTGTCCGGAACCGGCTTTCATAGTCGAACACGTAGTGGGCGATGCCGAGCCGCTCGGCGACAATTCTGGCGTCGTATACGTCCTGCCCGGCGCAGCAGGTCCTGCTCCGCGCCACCGCCTCGCCATGGTCGTAGAGCTGGAGCGTCACGCCGATCACCTCGGCGCCGCTCCGCGCCGCGAGCGCGGCCACGACCGAGCTGTCGACCCCGCCCGACATGGCGACGACGATGCGGGCCTTGGCCGCGGGCCGGCCGAGCTGGAAATCCGCCTGCATGGAGCGTGCTAGATAGGGAATAGGGCGGCTTATGCCCACCCTTTCGCGGGCTCCGTATCTTCGCGTGTCCCCGCTTTACCGCCCCTTCACCCTATTTTTCTATTGAATGCTCCCATGGACGAGTCTTTCCAACTCCGCGCGCGGCGCCGGCTCGGCGGGCGGCAACCCGCCGCGCTCGATTTTTCGGTGCTCGCCGCAAGCCTGCTCTCGCAGCAGGCTGCAAGCCCGGCCGCGCGCGCCCAGGCACGCTGCGGCTTCGGCGCCCTCTCGGCCGCCCCCGGCGACCCGCTGACCGAGATTCTGCTCTGCGGCCCGGACTGGCAAAGCGCCGCTCGCGCCCAGCAGGGCTGTTTCAACCGTGCCGAAGTGAAACGCCGGCGCAACTTGCCGTAAACCATACTGACCGCGAAATTTACCTTGGCGTTTCAACCTTCCTTCAACGCTCGCCCGCTAAAGGAAGGAACGCAAAAGGCCCAGGGAGCCGAAAGCGCGTAGTTTTTGAGGTACGAATGATCGAGAATCAGAAAATCCGCCCCGCCCAGGTTATCGGCCCGCTCGGCGAGCCGCTCACCATCGAATCGCTGCCCGATCCGACCACAACCCGCTGGGTGGTGCGACGGAAGGCAGAAGTCGTGTCCGCGGTGAACGGCGGATTGCTGAGCGTCGACGAGGCGTGCGAACGCTACGGCCTCAGCCTCGAGGAGTTCGCGGGCTGGCAGCGCGCCGTCGACCGCTCCGGCATGCCCGGGCTGCGCGTCACCCGCATCCAGCATTACCGCGCGGTCTACGAGCGCCAGCAGAACTACTGACGCCCGCGCGAGCCGCGGGCGCACGCCCTCCGCTAAGCCAAGCATTCCTCCCCAGTCTCCCGATGCAGGAACAAGACCGCGCTCGGCGCGTCTTAGGTCGGACCGGCGCTGTAACCATCGGGGCAACGGCGCGGCGATCGGAGGAGGAAAAGCATGGGTATCATCATTTGGCTCGTCATCGGCGGCGTCGTCGGCTGGCTTGCAAGCATGGTCATGGGGCGCGACGCGCAACAGGGCATCATTCTCAACATCGTCGTCGGCATCGTCGGCGCGTTTCTCGCCGGCCTGGTGTACAGCGGCGGCACCATCAACAACTCGTCGCCGTTGAACGTGACCTCGTTCCTGGTGTCGCTGGTCGGCGCGATCGTCCTGCTCGCCATCGTCAACCTGGTCCGCCGCGGACGGCTCCGCTAGGCGGCGTCGGCTGAAAAGGCGAAAGGGCCGCTCCGCCCGGGGCGGCCCTTCGTCTATTCGAGCTCGAAGCCGACCGTCAGGGTGACCGACAGCGTCTGTTCGCCCGGCGCGATCTGGGTCGCGCTGTCCTGCGCGGCCATCATCCTTGCCATCGGCATCGGCGGCGGCAGCGCGCCGCCGGTCTCGCTGACAAACAGAATCCTCTTCACGCGCATGCCGAGCGCGCGGGCATAGAGCTCGGCGCGCGCCCGCGCATTGGTGAGCGCCCGCGTCCTGGCCTCGTCCAGCGCCGTCTCGGGCCGCTCGATCTCCAGCATCGGCCCGTTGATCTGGTTGGCGCCCTCGGCGACCAAGGCGTCGAGGATCCGCCCGCTATTGGCGATGTCGCGGAAGCGGACGTTGATCTCGTTGCTGGCGCGGTAGCCGGTCAGCTGCGGGGGCTGGTTCTCGGCGTAGCGATAGTCCGGCTGCAGGCTGATCGAGCTGGTCTGGATATCGCGGTCGGCTATTCCGGCGCGGCCCAGCGCGGCCCTGACCCGCTCCATCCGTGCCGCATTCTGGCGGAGCGCCTCGGTCGCGCTCGGCGCCTGGGTGACCACACCGGCATTGATGCGCACGATGTCCGGGACCCGCGTCACCTCGCCGGCCGCGGCCACGTCGAGCCTGGTGCCGGTCACCGCCTGGCTCGGCCCGGTCTGCGCAGCCGCCGGCGCGCCCAGCGCCAGCGCCAGCGCCAGCAGCAACCCCATCATAACTTTGCGAATCATGCCACGCTCCTCGTTCCGTCCTCGATGCGGCGGGGATAGCGCGAGGCGCGCTGCACCAATGCTGAACCACCGCTTCAGCGGCGGGCAACCATCCGGTAGACGAACAGGATCAGCACCGCGCCCACGATCGCGGCGAGGAAGCCGGCGCCTTCGCCGGGATCGTACCAGCCAAGCTGCTGGCCCAGGAATCCGGCCAGCACGGCCCCGGCGATGCCGACGACGATGGTGACGATGCAGCCGCCGGGATCGCGTCCCGGCGTGATCGCCTTGGCGATCGCGCCGGCAACGAGCCCGATCAGGATCCAGGTCAGCCAGCCGTGTTCGGCGAGATATTGGGACATGGCGAATCTCCTTGCCGAGGGCCCTACCGCGCCCCACATTCGGCATTGGTAGAGGCCTGATTTTGGTTGTAAAGCGCACATTCGGTTGCCGGGGTGCGCGGCCAGGCGGGGGCGCCCGGTATTATGGCTTGTTCCAGGTGATTTATTCGGCTAACACAGCGGCGGAGAAACGGCTGTGCGCCGGGTGGTTCGAGTGGGGACGATGAGAGCAATGAACTACGAGTCGAGCAAGTGGAGCCGGGACGCGATCGACGACGTCGTGGTCGATGAGGAGACGCTCCAGAAGCGCCGCCGGCGCAAGCGGATCATCATCATCGCGGTCGTGGCGGCGGCCGTGCTCGTGATCGCCGCTTTGCTCATGATGAGCGGCGGCGAAGAAGCGGCCGCGCCCGGCGGCAACGAGGGGCAGCAGCTGCCCGCCGTCACCGTGATCGTTCCCGGCCGCCAGGACATTCCCGCCATCATTTCCGCCACGGGCTCGCTCGCCGCGCGCCGCGACATGCAGGTCGGCATCGCCGGCGAAGGCGGCCAGGTCGAGCGCGTGCTGGTCGAGCCAGGCCAGTGGGTCGGCGCCGGCCAGACGCTCGCAATCATCAATCGTCAGGTCCAGACGCAGGAAGCCGCGCAGCTCGTCGCCCAGGTCGAAGTAGCGCGCGCCGATCTCCAGCTTGCCCAGAACGAGCTCGACCGCGCCCAGGCGCTGCTCGGCCGCGGCTTCGTCAGCCGGGCCGATATCGACCGCAAGCGCGCCGCCCGCGACGCCGCCGCGGCCCGCGTCCGCGTCGCTCAGGCGCAAGTCGGCGCTTCGCGCGCCCGCATCGGCCGCCTCAGCGTCCGCGCGCCCACCGCGGGCCTCGTCCTGTCGCGCAGCGTCGAAGCCGGCCAGGTCGTCAGCGCCGGCTCGGGCGCTTTGTTCCGCGTCGCCTCCGGCGGCGAGATGGAGCTGCGCGCGCGGCTGGCGCAGGCCGATCTCGTCCGCATTTCCGTAGGCGTGCCGGCCACGGTGACCCCGGTCGGCGCCACCCAGAGCTATCAGGGCGTCGTCCATCAGGTGTCGCCGATCATCGATCCCCAGACCCGCCAGGGCGAGGCCCGCGTGAGCGTGCCCTACCATCGCGACCTGAGGCCGGGCGGGTTCGCCGCGGTGCAGATCCGCGCCGGCTCGACGACCGCGCCGCTGCTGCCCGAATCGGCGGTGCTGACCGACGATGCGGGGCCCTATGTAATGATCGTCGCCCGCAACAACACGGTCGAGCGCCGCGGCATCCGGATCGGCGCCGTCAGCGATCGCGGCGTCGTGGTCGCCGAGGGTCTCAACGGAACCGAGCGCGTCGTCGAATCGGCCGTGGCCTTCCTCAACGCGGGCGAGCGTATCCGCCCGGAGAGGGCGCGGCGGCCGGCCCGATAGAACCGGCGCAAGTGGAGCTGAACGATGCGTAACATTTCGGCATGGGCAATCCGCAACCCGGTCATTCCGCTCGTCCTCTTCACCTTCCTGCTGGCGATGGGCCTGCTGGCCTTCAAGCGGATGGACATCAACCTCGAGCCGGACATCAGCATTCCGGCGGCGTACATCTCGATCAGCCAGCCCGGCGCCGCGCCGCCCGAGCTCGAAATCCAGATCACGCGGCGCGTGGAAGCGGCGGTGCGCGGCATCAACGGCGTCACCGAGATCAACTCGACGATTCGTGAGGGCAATAGCGGCACCTTCGTGATGTTCGAGATCGGGACCCCGATCGACCGCGCCGTCACCGACGTGCGCGACGCCGTCGCGCGAATCCGTGGCGACCTCCCCGACGGCATCCTCGAGCCGCAAGTACAGCGCATCGAGAATGACGACGAGCCGATCGCCTATCTGTCGGCGGAAAGCACCGCGATGACCGTCGAGCAGCTGAGCTGGCATATCGACGATACGGTCAACCGGCGGCTGATGGGGATCGAGGGCGTTTCTATCGTCAGCCGCACCGGCGGTGTCAGCCGGGAAGTCCGCGTCGAGCTCGATCCCGTCCGCATGCAGGCACAAGGGATCACCGCGTCCCAGATCAACCAGCAGCTCAGGCTGATCAACATGAACGCCGCCGGCGGGCGGGCCGAGATTGCCGGGTCGGAGCAATCGGTCCGCGTGCTCGGCAGCGCGCTCACCGCGCATCAGCTCGGCGAAACCCAGATTTCGATGGGTGGCGGCAGGACGATCCGGCTCAATTCGGTCGCCAGCGTGCGCGACCAGTGGGCCGAGCAGACCTCCTACGGCATTCAAAACGGCCGCCAGATCGTGAGCTTCATGATCCAGAAGGCGAAGGGTTATTCGGACGTCACCGTCTATCATGCGGTCATGGACGCGCTGCGTGAGATCGAGCGCGAAGACCCGCGCGTTCATTACGCGCTGGTGTTCACGCCGGTCAAATATATCGAGATGCAGTACGAATCCTCGATGCGGGCGCTGGTCGAGGGTGCGCTGCTCGCGGTCGTCGTGGTCTTCCTGTTCCTGCGCGACTGGCGCGCAACCCTCATTTCGGCGGTCGCGATTCCGCTCTCGGCGATTCCGGCCTTCTGGTTCATGGGCATGCTGGGCTTCTCGCTCAACATGGTCACCCTGCTCTCGCTGAGCCTCGTGGCGGGCGTGCTCGTCGACGATGCCATCGTCGAGATCGAGAATATCGTCCGCCACATGCGAATGGGCAAGAGCGCCTATCAGGCGTCGATCGACGCCGCCGACGAGATCGGCCTGCCGGTGGTCGCGACCACCTTCTCGATCGTCGCGGTGTTCCTGCCCGTCGCCATGATGGGCGGCATCATCGGGCAATATTTCATCAGCTTCGGCCTCACCATCGTGGCGACCGTGCTTATCAGCCTCGCGGTGGCGCGGATGATCACGCCGATGATGGCGGCCTACTTCCTGAAGGCCAAGGGCCCGGCCAAGCATGGCGAGGGCTGGCTGATGGACAAATATATGGCCCTCCTGCGCTGGACCCTCATCCACCGCTGGAAGACGGTGGCCGTCGGCGCCGTCTGCTTCCTCATACAGATTTTCGCGTTCGCGACGCTCGAGTTCACCTTCCAGCCCAATACTGACGAGGATACCGTACAGGTCTCGGTCGAGATGCCGCCGGGCGTGACGCTCGATCAGACCCGGACGGTCGCCGACCGCGCCGCGAGGGTGCTGCGCGCGCAGCCCGACGTGCTGTCGGCCTTCGAATCGGTGCGCGCCGGCACCGGCACCATCTATGTTTCGCTGAAGGACCGGGGCGAGGGGCGCGACCGCACCAGCACCGATTTCGAGCGCGAGGTGGCGCCGCTGCTGCGCGCGATCCCCGATGCCCGGGTGTCGTTCCGCAACCGGAATCGCGTCGGCGGCCGCGACATTTCGGTCCTGCTCGCCGGCTCCGACCCCGAAAAGCTTCAGCGCTCGGCGCTGCAACTGGTCGAGCAGATGCGGCAGCGGCCCGAATTTCGCGCCCCGCGCATCGCCGGCGACCTGCGCAGGCCCGAGATCACGATCAGGCCGCGGCTCGACCTGATGGCCGACCTCGGCGTGACCACCGCGGCGCTGAGCCAGACGATCCGCGTCGCGACCCAGGGTGAGATCGACCAGGCGAGCGCCCGCTTCTCGCTGGCCGACCGCCAGGTGCCGATCCGGGTCGCGCTCGAGGAAGGATCGCGGCGCACCCTCTCGACGATCGAGAATATGCCGGTGCCGACCGCGAACGGCGGATCGGTCCCGCTCAACGTCGTCGCCGAGATCACCTTCGGCGCGGGGCCCTCGGTGATCCAGCGCATCAACCAGGAGAGGCGGGTCATGGTCGGCGCCGACTTCGCTCCCGGCGTCGTCGACGGCGAGACCATCATCAATCAGCTGCCGATCATGCAAAACCTCCCCGAAGGCGTCGAGCGCGCGCGCTCGGGCCAGCAACGGGAAGAGAACAAGCTGCTTTCGGAGTTCCTCACCGCATTGATCTCGGGCACCTTCCTGGTCTTCGCCGTGCTCGTCCTTCTCTACAAAAGGCTGATGGCCCCGTTCGTGAACATGGGCTCGCTGCTGCTGGCGCCGCTGGGCGGAGCGATCGCGCTGCACATCGCCGGTCACGCCGTCTCGATGCCGGTGATGATCGGCATCCTGATGCTGTTCGGCATCGTCGCCAAGAATTCGATCCTGCTGCTCGATTTCACGATCGAGGAGATGGCCAAGGGCGTGCCCAAGGACGAGGCGATCGCCGACGCCGGCCACAAGCGCGCCCAGCCGATCGTGATGACGACGATGGCGATGGTCGCCGGCATGGTGCCGACCGCTTTGTCGCTGGAGGGCGATGCGAGCTGGCGCGCGCCGATGGCGGTGGTCGTGATGGGCGGGCTCTTGCTCTCGACCCTGCTCACCCTCGTGCTGGTGCCGGCTTCGTTCAGCCTCGCCGACAGCTTCGAGAAGTGGCTGGTGCCGAAGTTCCGCCGGATCATCACCTATCGCGGGCAGCAGGATCACGGACCGCAACCCGCCCCGCAACCCGCGGAGTAAGGAATCGCCGGCGGCGGGTTTGAACCGGACCCGCCGCCCGCTATTCAGTTCGGCATGAACCGGCTCAAACCCAGGATCGGACCGGACGCCGCGCGCGGCATGCGGGCGCTTGCCACCGCGATGCTGGCGGGCATGGCGGCGGTGTTCGTGGCCGCCACCGGGCTGGAGCATATCCATCCCGCCTGGGGCTTCGTCCGCGCGTTCGCCGAGGCCGGGCTGGTCGGCGGCATCGCCGACTGGTTCGCGGTCACCGCCTTGTTCCGCCACCCGCTCGGCATCCCGATCCCGCACACTGCGATCGTGCCCCGCAACAAGGACCGGATCGGCGACGCGCTCGCCAATTTCCTCAAGGATAATTTCCTCACCCCCTCGGTGGTCGCGCGCCGCATGCGCAATCTGGATGTCGCCGGCGCGATCGGCCGCTTCCTGAGCCAGCCGCCCGGAGAGGGCCGGCTGCGCCAGGGCGCGTCGCGCCTGCTCGCGGACATCCTCGAATCGCTCGATCAGGAGCGGCTCGGCGGCATGGTCAAGGCGGCGCTGGCCGAGCGGATGCGGCGGATCGACATCGCGCCCCTGCTCGGCCAGACGCTCGAAGCGGCGATCACCGAGGAGCGGCACGTACCGATGGTCGATTCGATCGTCACCTGGGCCGGCCGCACCCTCGATGCCAACGAGGATCTGATTCGCGACATGGTCCACCAGCGCGCCGGCTGGATCCTGCGCATGGCCGGTTTGGACGAGAAGCTCGCCGACGCCATCGTCGACGGCCTCAGGCGCCTCACCATCGACATGGCGGTCGATCCGCACCATCCGCTGCGCGCCAAGGCCGAGGAAGGTCTCGCCCGCCTCGCCGACGGCCTCCGGCACGACCCCGAGACCATGGCCAAGGTCGAGGACTGGAAGAACGAGATGATCGAGAACGAGGCGGTCTCGGCCTGGCTCGGGGGCGTCTGGGAGAAGGGCCGCGCCGGCCTCTTGAAGGGCGCCCGCGATCCCGACGCCGCGCTCGCCGGCAAGTTCGGCGAGGCGCTGCGCCAGTTGGGCGAAACGCTGCAGAAGGAGCCGGGCCTCGCTTTGGCGATCAACCAGTTCGCCCGACGCGCCACCGTCGGCATGGTCGCTTCCTATGGCGACGGCATCGTCAAATTGGTTTCCGCGACGGTCCGC
>DASQFO010000453.1:0-2205 GCA_035633095.1 Allosphingosinicella sp.
ATGTACGCTTATGCGGGTTACGACCGGCTGGTCCGCGACGCCGCCGACTCGCCGATCGTCCGCACGCTCGGCTCGCGCGACCAGTTTTCCGGCGGGATCGCACTTACCTACACGTTCCGGGTCGGCGGCGGCCGCTAGCGCCTAGTCGTTGGTGCGCCCCGCCGTTTCACCCTCGACATCGCCTTCCTGCTCGCTCGCGCCGGCGAACAGCTGGGCGTCCTCCGATCCGCGCTCCTCGGCCTCGCGCGGGGCGGCGTCGGACGGAGTCTGGTCGAGCGCGTCGGGGAGAAGCGATTCGCTGGTCCGGGGTCTGCGCGGGTCGGTCATTTCAAGTCTCCTCGACCGGCCCAACGCACAAGGCTTGACCCGGGACCCATGAACGAAAGAGTTGAAGCCATGCGACCCCTGTTTTTCCTGGCCCTCCTGGCCCTCGCCGTCCCCGCCGCCGCCCAGCTCCGCCCTGAGGAGCGCCGCATGACCGAGGCCGTCGACCGCGAGGCGGGCCGCACGATCGACCTGCTCGAGCGGCTGGTGAACGTCAACAGCGGCACCCTCAATCTCGACGGCGTCGCCCAGGTGGGCGCGATGATGCGCGCCGAGCTCGAGCCGCTCGGATTCACCGTCCGCTGGGTCGACATGCGCGAGACCGGCCGCGCCGGCCATCTCGTCGCGACCCACGAAGGGCGCGGCCGCAACATCCTCCTGATCGGCCATCTCGATACGGTGTTCGAGCCCTCGAGCCCGTTCCAGGCCTTCACCCGCGCCGGCAACCGCGCCGTCGGCCCCGGAATCGGCGACGACAAAGGCGGGCTTGCCGTGATCGTCGCCGCGCTCAGGGCGATGCACGAAGCGGGCACGCTCCGCGCCGCCAACGTCACCATCGTCCTCACCGGCGATGAGGAGCGCCCCGGCGCGCCGATCGCCATCGCCCGCCGCGACCTCATCGCGGCCGGCCGCGCCGCCGATTACGCGCTCGAATTCGAGAATCTCGCGGTCGAGGACGGCCGCGACTTCGGCACCATCGCCCGGCGCAGCGCGACCAGCTGGACGCTGACCGCGCGCGGCCGCACCGGCCACAGCTCGGGCGTCTGCGGCGCCGAACTGGGCTGCGGCGCGGTCTACGAAATGGCGCGCATCCTCGACGCCTTCCGGCGCGAGCTGCCCGAGCCGAACCTCACCTACAATGTCGGCGTCATCGCCGGCGGCACGCCGGCCGCGATCGACGCCGAGGGCCTCGGCGTCACCGCCTCGGGCAAGACCAACATCGTCGCCGAGACCGCGATCGCCCGCGGCGACATCCGCACGCTTTCGGCCGAACAGGACGCGCGCGTCCGCGCCCGCATGCAGGCGATCGTCGCGCAACACCTGCCGCGGACGAGCGCCGAGATCGTCTTCGCCGAGGACGGCTACCCGCCGATGGCGCCGACCGACGGCAACCGCGCCATCCTCGCCCGGCTGAACGCCGTCAACCGCGACCTGGGGCTGCCCGAAATGGCCGAATACGACCCGGCCCGCCGCGGCGCCGCCGATTCGAGCTTCGTCGCCGGCGACGTCGCCACCCTCGCCGGCCTCGGCGCCGGCGGCGGCGGCGCCCATGCGACTGGCGAATGGGTCGACCTCGACACGCTCCCCCGCCAGGCCAAGCGCGCCGCGATCCTGATCACGCGCCTGACCCGGGAGCGGCGGTAACCCCTCTCCCCTTCAGGGGAGAGGGAAGAGCCGCGAAGCGGCGAAGGGAGAGGGGGAGTCAGAGGAGCTCGGCCGACTCCCCCTCTCCCAACCCTCTCCCCTGGAAGGGGAGAGGGCTATCGCTTCGCCGTCACCAGATAGTTGAGCGACAAGTCGTCGGTGAGCTGGAACCCGCGCGCGGGAGACCAGCCGATGCCGGTGACATCCGACACGTCGAGCCCCTCCAGGCGCACCATCGCCTTCAGCTCGTCGGGCGCGATGAACCTGTCCCAATCGTGGGTGCCCTTTGGGATCCGCCCGGTCCCTTCGCCGATCCCGATCATGATCAGCTTCGACCATTGAGTCCGGTTCGGCGTCGACAGGATCAGGAGCCCGCCCGGCGCCACCGCCGCCGCCAAAGCGGCGACGAACGCGGCGGGATCGGCGACATGCTCGACAACCTCCAGCGAGGTCACCAGATCGTAACGCCCGTCGAGCGCCTCCGCGCCGCCGGCGCGATAGTCGATCGCCAGCCTT
>DASQFO010000454.1:0-9968 GCA_035633095.1 Allosphingosinicella sp.
AGGAAATGCGCCTCATAGGCGTTGATTCTGATTCCCTCGAGCTTGGCCGAGCCGAGCGCGCCCATCAATTCGGCCATGTGCGGCGCCGCCATGTGGGCTGCGATCGCCTCCTCGTCGCTCCATTCCTCGGCGACGTGGAGGAGGTTGGGATCGGAAAGGTCGACCGAATAGGAATAGCGCGCGCAGCCGGCCTCAGCCCGCGTCGCCGCGATGTTCTTCTCGAGCGCGTCCTTGATCCGCGCGATCTCTCCGTCGGCGAATCGCGCCTGCCCGGTGACGATGATCATAGAGGGCTCCCCTTTTCGCGGCCGTCCGCCTTGCCTTGGCAACGGCCCGTCCCCATGATAGTCGCCTCGCGCTTTTCAGGCGAGCGCGATCCGCGCGCGCCATTCCCAGGTAGGACGCTATGTTCGCAACCCCAGCCTATGCCGCGACCAGTGCAGGAGCCGGCGCCGGAGGCGCCGGCCTCGGCCTCATCTCCATCCTGCCGTGGATCGCCATCCTTGTCATATTCTATCTGCTGATGATCCGCCCCCAGCAGCAGCGGGTGAAGCAGCACCAGGCGATGGTGGCCGGCGTCAAGCCGCGCGACACGGCGGTAACCAGCGGCGGCCTGATCGGCAAGGTCACCAAGGTCGACGACAATGAGGTCGAGCTCGAAGTGGCGCAGGGCGTGCGCGTGCGCGTCGTCAAGTCGATGCTGAGCGACGTCCGCCCGCACGGCGCCAAAGCCGCGAACGACTGATGGCGACTCCAACATGCTGAGCTTTCCCCGGTGGAAGGTCTGGGGCATCAGCCTCATTTGCCTCGTCTGCGTGCTGATGGCGGTGCCGAGCCTCCTTCCGGCCAACGTCCGCTCGCAGCTTCCCGGCTGGGCGCAGGCGGTGCGGATCAATCTCGGCCTCGATCTCGCCGGCGGCAGCCACTTGCTGCTCGAGGCGGAGACCGGCGACGTCGCCCGGCAGCGGCTCGAGGGGATGGAAGAGGTGGTCCGGCGCGAGACGCGCAGGGCCGGAATCGGGATCGCCGAGGTCTCGACCGCGGGCGGCGCGCTGAGCTTCGTCGTCCGCGACCCGGCCCAGATCGGCGAGGCCGACCAGATCGCGCGGGCGCAGGTGCAGTCCGTGGGCTTCAGCGGGCGCAACGACTGGAACGTCGCACGCTCGGGCAACCGCATCGAGATGCGCCAGACCCAGGCCGGGGTCGACAATGCGATCGATCAGGCGATGGCGGTCGCCCGCGAGGTGATCGACCGGCGCATCAACGCCTTGGGGACGCTCGAGCCGACCATCATCCGCCAGGGCTCGAACCGGATCATGGTCCAGGTGCCGGGCCTCCAGGATCCGGAAGCGCTCAAGGCCCTGATCGGCCGCACCGCGCGGCTCGAGTTCAAGCTCGTCAACACCGATGTGACCGCGGAGCAGCTCCAGTCCGGCCGCGCCCCCGTCGGCAGCCAGATTCTTCCTTATGCCGACGGCGCCGAGGGCGCGCGCATCGCCGTCCAGCGCCGGGCGATGATCAGCGGCGATCAGATCTCCGACGCCCGCCAGAGCTTCAACCAGCAGGGCCTGCCTTCGGTCACCGTCAGCTTCGACGGCCCGGGCAGCCGCCGCTTCGCCCGCGTGACCCAGGAGAACGTCAACAAGCCGTTCGCGATCATCCTCGACAATGTCGTCATCTCGGCACCCAACATCAACGAGCCGATCCTCGGCGGGTCCGCCGAGATTTCCGGCAGCTTCACCGTCGAAACCGCGAACCAGCTCGCCATCTCGCTGCGCTCGGGCCGGCTGCCGGTCGAGCTGCACGTCATCGAGGAGCGGACGGTCGGACCCGAGCTCGGCCGCGAATCGATCCGCAAGGGCGTGATCGCCAGCATCGCCGCGACCCTGGTGGTGATCGCCTTCATGCTCGTCACCTACGGCCGGTTCGGCGTCTACACGACGGTCGGCCTCATCCTGAACGCGCTGATGATCCTGGGCATCATGGCCTTCTTCAACGCGACGCTGACGCTGCCCGGCATTGCCGGCTTCGTGCTGACCATCGGCGCCGCGGTCGACGCCAACGTGCTGATCAACGAGCGCATCCGCGAGGAGCAAAGGCGCGGGCGGCGGCTGCACGACGCGCTCGAATCGGGCTATCGCGAGGCCTCGACGGCGATCTTCGACGCCAACGTCACCAACGTGATCGCGGCCGCTTTGATGTTCTATTTCGGCTCGGGTCCGATTCGCGGCTTCGCGGTGGTGCTGATGATCGGCATCGTCACCTCGGTGTTCACCGCGGTCAACGTCACGCGCATGTTCGTCGCGCTCTGGGTCCGTCGCGCGCGGCCCAAAGAACTGCATATTTGAGGACCGCCAGATGCGCCTTCTGAAGCTCGTCCCGGACAATACCAACCTGGATTTCATGCGCTGGCGCAACCTTGCGCTGGTGCTTTCGATCGTCGTGACGGTCGCCGCGATCGCGCTCGTCTTTACCCGCGGGCTCAATCTCGGCGTCGACTTCATCGGCGGCCAGAGCGTGCGCGTCACCTTCGCCCAGCCGCCCGACCTCAACGACCTCCGAAACCGGGTGAACTCGGTCGGCGAAGGCGGCGCTTCGTTGCAGGAATTCGGCGCGCCCAACGTGATCGCGATCCGCATGCCGCTTCCCCAGGGCGGCGAGGCGGCCGCCAGCCGCGCCGCCAGCGAGGTCCGCGCGGCGATCACCGAGCGTTATACCGACGCCAGGTTCGACGCGGTCGAGACCGTTTCGGGCAAGGTCTCGGAGGAGCTGTTCCGGTCGGGCTCGTGGGCGGTCCTGCTCGCGATGCTCGGCATCGCCATCTACATCTGGATTCGCTTCGAATGGCAGTTCGGCGTCGGCGCGCTGGTGACCTTGTTCCACGACGTCTGGATGACGCTCGGCTTCTTCTCGATCACCTGGCTCGAGTTCAATCTGAACGTGATCGCGGCGATCCTGACCATCGTCGGCTATTCGCTCAACGACACCGTCGTCATCTATGACCGCATCCGCGAGAATCTGAGGAAATACCGCAAGATGGAGATCGTGCCGCTGCTCAACCTCTCGCTGAACGAGACGCTGTCGCGCACGATGGTGACCAGCCTCTCCATCCTGCTCGCTTTGGCCGCCCTGCTGATCCTGGGGCCGGACGTGATCTTCGGGCTCACCATCGCGATTTTCGTGGGCATCTTCGTCGGGACTTATTCGTCAATCTATATCTCCTCGCCGATCCTGGTCTGGCTCAAGGTGACCACCGACAGCTTCATGCCCAAGGACCCGGTCAGCCGCAACGAGCGCGGCGGCCCGCGCAACGAAAGCCGTGACGGCGCCCAGGTTTGATCCAGCCGCTCAGGGTCCGTACTCAGCACCGGAGGCGGTCGTGACGGGTTGGCATTTGTCGTCCGGCAAGGAGTAAGGAGGGAGCGATGAAGATTCATCGTGACCGACGCGGCGACGCCGTCCGGGCGGCAAAGGACAGCCCGCCGCTTCGCGGTCGGCCGGGGAAGACGGCTGGGGGCGTCGAGCGCCTCGACCGGGCTGCCTGGCCCGGCCTTCGACACTCTCCTACCCAGCCGTCTTCCCAGGCCGATCACGGCCACCTCCGGTGCTGAGTACGGGCCCTAAAGCGGGCGGCCCGCTCGTCCGCGGCTTTTCGGGGCGCGGCTTCGTGATCGACGGTGGAGTCTATCAAGGCGTGCTGCTGACCCCGGAGAAAGTGGCGGCGTGGGAGGCTCCGGCGCTGGCCGCGCTCGAGCCCGCGCATGTCGAGGCGGCGCTGGCGCTCGATCCCAAGCCCGAATTCCTGATCCTCGGCACCGGCGAGACACAAGCCTTTCCGCCGCGCGCCTTCGTCGCCGCGCTCGAGGAAAGGGGGATAGGCGTCGAGGCGATGGACAGCCGCGCCGCCGCCCGTTGTTGGGGCCTGCTCCGCGGCGAGGGCCGCTGGATCGCCGCCGCGCTGATGCCGCTCTAGGATCCGCTCTCGGCCCCGGAGGCGGTCGTGACGGGTTGGCATTTGTTGTCCGGCTAGGAGCGAGGAGGGAGCGATGTTGATACATCGTGACCGACGCTGCGACGCCGTCCGGACGGCAAAGGACAGCCCGCCGCTTCGCGGTCGGCCGGGGAAGGCGGCTGGCGGCGTCGAGCGCCTCGACCGGGCTGCCTGGCCCGGCCTTCGACCCTGTCCTACCCAGCCGCCTTCCCCGGCCGATCACGGCCACCTCCGGGGCCGAGAGCGGACCCTTTGCGAACCAGCCCCGAGAGGTGCTCGGCGAGCTCGGCGCCGTTCCTTTCCCAGCTGAACTTCTCCGCCGCTTTGCGGACGTCGGCCTGCGCGGGCGGGTTCGCCAGCAGATCGCGGACCGCGGCCGCGATCGCGGCGGGATCGCGCGGCACCAGGCGGCCCGCCTCGGGCCGGTCGAACACCTCGCGCGCGCCGCCGACGTCGCTGGTCACGACCGGCGTGCCGCAGGCGAGCGATTCGACCCAGACGTTGGCGAGCCCCTCCGACATTGCCGGCAGGACCATGACGTCGGCGGCGGCGAGCAAGGCAGGCAGTTCGCCATGCGGACGGTTGCCGAGGAATCGGACGCGGTCGCCGAGGCCGCCCGACCGCACGATGCCCTCGAGACGCCCGCGGTCCGGGCCCTCGCCGGCGAGGATCAGGATCGCGTCCGGAAACGCCTTGAGCGCTTCGATCGCCAGATCCTGCCCCTTGCGCGGAATCAGCGCGCCGGCGGTGACGAGGAGCGGCCCGGCGACGCCGAGCGCGGCCTTGGCCGACGCCCGGTCGGCGGGCCGGAACCGGTCGAGATCGATGCCGGTATGGTGGACCCGAATCCGTCCTTCGGGCAGGCCCAGCGCGACCATGTCGCGCTTCAGCGCCTGGCTGACCGCCAGCAGCCCCGCCGCCGCCTTGCCCGCCTCGACGATCTGCCCCGCCATCGCCGGCCGCCGGCCCCAGAAATGAATGTCGGCGCCGCGCGCCTTCACCGAAAAGGGCACGCCCAGGGCCGCGGCCAGATGCATCGCCGCGGGGCCGTCCGGCCAGAAGAATTCGGCGTCGATAACGTCGAACGCGAAGCGCGCCTTGATGTCCCGCATGAGCGGCAGCAGCGCATCCGCCATGCGCCGCGCGGTCCGGCCCTGGCCCGCCATCGGCCACACCCGATAGCGCGGGCGGTGGACGACAAGGCCGTTCCACGTCTCGTGCGCGGGCAGGCCCCGGAGCGGCGCGTAATGGGGATGGAGCGACAACGGCCAGACCGGCAGGCCGAGCGGCGCGACCACTTCGACCTCGACATCGGGCAGTTCGGCGACCGCGCGGGTCTGCCGCTCGACGAACACGCCCAGGGTGGGGTGGGCGCCGTTCGGAAACAAGGTGGCGAGCGTGAGGACGCGCAGCATGGCCGTGCGCATAGCAAAGCCCGGTTAAAGAGGCGCCATTAAAGCGCGGTTCATCGCCGCCCGCCATTCCTGCCGAACGCCGCTTGGCCTTCGCCGAACGCTCAGCTAAGAAGCCCGCCATGCAAAATCTTTCCCGCCCGGTCGTCCTCCTCGCGCTCGTCGCCAGCATGCTTCCGCTCACCGCCTGCGCCTCGCTTTTCGGGGGAGGCCGGACCAAGGCCGACACCCGCTACGTCGCGCGCGACGTCAACACGCTCTACAATGCCGGCTGGGACCGGATGCAGCGGGGTCTGTATCGCCCGGCGGCGCTCATCTTCGACGAGGTAGAGCGCCAGCATCCCTATTCGATCTGGGCCCGCCGGGCGCAGCTGATGAGTGCCTTCAATTATTATGCCGCCCGCGACCACACCAAGTCGATCGAATCGGCGCGGCGGTTCCTGGCGATCCACCCGGGCAATCGCGACGCGCCCTACGCGCTCTATCTGGTCGCGCTCAATTATTACGAGCAGATCAACGACGTGACCCGCGACCAGGCGACGACGCGCCAGGCGATGGAAACGCTCGGCGAGGTCGTCCGCCGCTATCCCGACACGGCTTATGCCGACGACGCGCGCGTGAAGCTGGACCTGGTGCGCGACCATCTCGCCGGCAAGGAGATGGAAATCGGCCGCTTCTACCAGCGCCGGCGGCAATGGCTGGCCTCGGTGGTCCGCTTCCGCACCGTGATCGACGAATATCAGACCACCAGCCACGCGCCGGAAGCGCTGATGCGGCTCACCGAATCCTATCTCGCCTTGGGCATTCCGGAAGAGGCGCGCCGCGCCGCCGCGGTGCTCGGCGCCAACCACCCGCAGACGCGCTGGTACCAGCGCGCCTACGACCTCGTCCAGCGCCACGCCCCGCAGCAGGCGGCCGCGGCCACGACGCCGAGCGGGACCCGCTAGCTGGCGACACTTGACCAGCCGCCGTCATTCCCGCGAAATTGGGAATCCAGATGGGCGGTTGGGTCTACATCCTGGCAAGTCAGCGCAACGGGACGCTCTATACGGGAGTGACCGCCGACCTCGCAGCCCGGATGGTACAGCATCGCGAAGGCAAGGGATCCAGGTTTGCCGCCAAGTATCAAGTCTCTCGCCTCGTGCACGCCGAGCATTTCGACCGATTCGACGAGGCGATTGCGCGCGAGAAAGCGATCAAGAAATGGCGGCGGAGCTGGAAGTTGGAACTGATCGAGCGTGGCAATCCCGAATGGGAGGATCTTTTCGAGCACATCATCGGCGCCTGAAGCCGCACTGGATTCCCGCTTTCGCGGGAATGACGTAAGGATGGAGTCGATGTCCCTTTCTGCTCCCCCCTTCACGACACAATGCTGACCGGCCTCTCGATCCGCGACGTCGTCATCATCGATACGCTCGATCTGGAATTCGGGCCGGGCCTGGGCGTGCTCACCGGCGAGACCGGGGCGGGGAAATCGATCCTGCTCGACGCGCTCGGGCTGGCGCTCGGCACCCGCGCCGACAGCGGCCTGGTGCGCGCGGGCCAGGCGCAAGCCTTTGTCAGCGTCGCGTTCGAGCTGCCGGCGGGTCACCCGGCGCTCGCGCTGCTCGACGGGAACTCGCTCGCGCGCGAGCCCGGCGAGCCGCTCGTCATCCGCCGCATCGTCAAGGCGGACGGCGGCAGCCGCGCCTTCGTCAACGACCAGCCGGTCTCGGCCGGGCTGCTGCGCGAGCTCGGCGGCCTGCTGGTCGAGATCCACGGCCAGCACGACGATCGCGGCCTTTTGAACCCGCGCGGCCACCGGGCATTGCTCGACGGCTTCGGCCGGATCGAGACCGCGCCGGCCGCTTCCGCCTGGGCGCGGGTGCAGGCGGCCGAGGCACGGCTCGCGGCCGCTCGCGCCGCGCACGACGAGGCCGCGCGCGACCGCGAATGGCTGGTCCATGCCGCCGACGAGCTGGACCGCCTCGCCCCCGAGATCGGCGAGGAGGAAAGCCTCGCCGCGCTCCGGGCCGGCATGCAGGCGGGCGCGCGGCTCGGAGACGAGCTCGCCGCCGTCGCCGCGCTGCTCGAGGGCTCGGACGGCGGCGTCGCCCAGCTCCGCCAGGCGGCGCGGCGGCTCGGCCGGATCGCGGCCGAGCATCCTTTGCTGGCCGAATCGCTGGCGGCGCTCGACCGGGCGGCGATCGAGGCGGCCGAGGCCGAGGATGCGCTGGCCCGCGCCCGGGATGCCTTGACCTTCGATCCAGTGCGGCTCGAGGAGGCCGAGGCGCGCCTGTTCGAGATTCGCGCGCTCGCCCGCAAGCATCGGGTCGAGCCCGACGCGCTGCCCGCCTTGCGCGAGGAATTGCGCGCGAAGCTGGGTGCGATCGAGGCGGGCGGCGCCGGGCTCGCCGCGCTCGAGCAGGAACTCGCCGAAGCGCGCCGCTGCTACGATGAGGAAGCCCGGGCCTTGACCGAAAAGCGGACGGCGGCGGCGGCGCGGCTCGACGCCGCGGTGGCGGGCGAGCTGGCGCCGTTGAAGCTCGATCAGGCGCGATTCCGCACCGCACTCGCCGCCGAGCCCGGCGGCGCTTCGGGGCGCGACTGGATCGAGTTCGAGGTCTCGACCAATCCCGGCGCGCCGTTCGGGCCCCTGGTCAGGATCGCGTCGGGCGGCGAATTATCGCGCTTCATCCTCGCGCTCAAGGTCGCTCTGGCCGAGGAGGGCGGCGCGACGACGATGATCTTCGACGAGATCGACCGCGGCGTCGGCGGCGCCGTCGCCAGCGCGGTTGGAGAACGCCTGCACCGGCTGGCCGAAGCGGGCCAGGTCCTCGTCGTCACCCATTCTCCCCAGGTCGCCGCCCGCGGCGCCACCCACCTCCTGATCGAGAAGAGCCACGACGGCCTCGTCACCCGCACCGGCGTCCAGATGCTCGACGAAGGGCGGCGGCGCGAGGAGATCGCGCGAATGCTCTCGGGCGCCCAGGTAACGGACGAGGCGCGGGCGCAGGCAACACGGCTCTTGGAGGCGGCATGATGATGAATGTTCTTACGATGCTCGCCGCCGCCGCTTTGCAGCCCGCGACGAGTCCGGCTTCGTGCACGCTGGACGAGGAAGCGAAGCGCGCTAACGCGGCGCTTTCGTTCGACGAATTCGATCAGCGCGGGACCCTGCCCAGCAGCGGGCGCAAGCTTGGCGAAGCTGGATGTTGGCGGCAGGCGGCCGAGGCCTGGGCCGATTATCTGATCCGGGGTCCCGCGCCAACACCAGGACAACAAAGGACCATGCTGTTCCATCTCGGCCAGGCCCTTGCCATGGCGGGCGAGGAACGGCGCGCTGCGGATTTCGTCGCGGCGACGCGCATGCCCGCCGACGCGGTCGCTCAAACCGAACTCAATTGGAACGATTATGTCCGCGGCACCTGGGCCTTTCTGGTCAAGGATCGCCCGATGCTGATCGCCGCTCGCGACGCCGTGCTGGCAGGGGCCGGACGAGGCAACGCCAACAACGGGGCGCTGCTCGCCGGAATGGAGCGCTGCTTCGACCGCCCCTACGTGATCGCCTATAGTACAAACTGCGGGCGATAGCGTCGTGGGCGAGAAGGGAACCTCCACCGAAGCCGAAGCCGCCGCCAAGCTGGAACACCTCGCCCACGAGATCGCGCGGCATAACCGGCTTTACCACACCGACGACGCCCCCGAGATTACCGACGCCGAGTATGACGCGCTAGTGCGGCGCAACGCCGAGTTGGAGGCCGAATTCCCGAACCTGATTCGCGACGACAGCCCGTCGGCCCAGGTCGGCGCGGCGCCGGCGGCGCATCTCTCCAAGGTCGGGCACGCGCTGCCCATGCTGAGCCTCGACAACGCGTTCGGCGAGGAGGAGGTGGCCGAGTTCGTCGCCCGGGTCCGCCGTTACCTGAACCTCGCCGACGACGCGCCGGTGGCGCTGACCGCCGAGCCCAAGATCGACGGCCTCAGCTGCTCGCTGCGCTACGAGAAGGGCGTGCTCGTGCTTGCCGCGACGCGCGGCGACGGCACGACCGGCGAGGACGTGACCGCCAATGTGCGGACGATCGAGGACGTGCCGCGGCGGCTGAAGGGCGATGCCCCGGACGTGTTCGAGGTGCGCGGTGAGGTCTATATGGCCAAGGCCGATCTCGCCGCGCTGAACGCCCGCTTGCTCGCCGAAGCCGGGGATCCGGCCAAGGCGCGCCAATATGCCAACCCCCGCAACGGCGCGGCCGGATCGCTGAGGCAGAAGGATGCGGCCGTGACCGCGTCGCGCAACCTCAAATTCCTCGCCCATGGCTGGGGCGAGGTCAGCGCCCGGCCCGCGGCGACCCAATATGAAGCCATGGCCGCGATCCGCGCCTTCGGCCTGCCGGTCTCCGACCTGCTGGTCCGGGCCGGTACGCTCGACGCGGCGCTGGCCCATTACCGCCGGATCGGAAAGGCGCGCGCCGATTTGCCGTTCGACATCGACGGCGTCGTCTACAAGGTCGATCGGCTCGACTGGCAGGATCGGCTCGGCCAGGTCGGGCGCGCGCCGCGTTGGGGCCTCGCCCACAAATTCCCCG
>DASQFO010000455.1:0-3347 GCA_035633095.1 Allosphingosinicella sp.
CGAGAATGTCGAGCGGATGATGACGACGATCGGCATCGAGGCGGCCGCCCGCAACCGCCCTTTGCTCTCCACGCTCGAAATGGCGACGATCAAGACCGGGCCCGCCGCGGCGCTCAATGCCTGGCGGCAGGCCGACGAGGCGGGCCGGCGACGGCTTCTCGCCGGCGACTATGCCAATGCCGACGCGGCCCGCGTCGATATCGCGCGGTTCACCGGCAATCCGCTGGCCATAGACAGCGTCGAATGGTTCGCCTCGGCCGCCGATTTGGTGCGGACCATGGATTGGTTCAGGCGCAATGGCGACGACCGGGCGCGGGAGATATTGGCGATCAATGCCGGCGTCGGGCCGCAGCTCCGCGGCGAGCTCGCTTATCTCGGCTACAAGGGCGGCTCGGAGCCCGGCGTGCTCAACCTCACCTGGCTCGTGCGCAACCAGGCGGGCGCCTGGCACGTCGTCACCGGCAGCTGGAACAACCCGGCCGCGCCGATCGAGGACGCCCGCTTCATCGCCCTGATGGCGCGCGCGGTGCAGCTGGTGCGCTAGGGTTCAGGCGAATTGGGCTTTAACCGGATTTTTGCCGGATTGTCTTAGTCTGGGCCTGTTCTTCGGGAGCGGGACGATGACGGCACGGACCTTCGGGCGAAAGAATATAGCGGGCGGCGCCGTCGCCGCGCCGTCGCGTCGCGCCGCATTCGGCGCGCGCGATCCGGATCATTTCGAGCCCGCCGAAATCGACGAGACCGCTTTGCGCCGCGCTGCGTTCATCGCCGACGAACGGGCCCGCGCCGAGCTGGAAGCCGCGGCCGAGGCGAAGCCTTTCGCGCCGGTCGTCTACGCGAACAGGTCGCTGCCTTTGGCCTATATGCTGTGGTTGATTCTCGGCTCGGCCGGGGCGCACCGCTTCTATCTCGGCCGCCCGTTGACCGGCGGGCTGATGGCACTCGCCTCGGTGGCCGCCTGGGTCTTCGTCGTATCCGAGAATTATCTCGCTTTCGGCGGCGTGCTCGCAATCGCCCTGTGGGTCTTCGCCGACGGCTTCCTGATCGCCGCGATGCACCGCAGGGCGACGACGGGGGCCTAGCTCGTCACCGCCGGCGCGATCAGCGGGAAGCGGGGAATGTCGACCGGAAAGCCGGCGCCGTCCGCCCCGATCAGGAAGTAGCGGCCCTCCATCGCGCCCGTCGGCGTGGTGAGCGGACATCCCGAGACATAGTCGAACGACCCGCCCGGCTCGAGCACCGGCTGCTCGCCGACCACGCCCTCGCCCCTGACCTCGTGGCGGGTGCCGCGGCCGTCGCTGATCACCCATTCCCGGCTGACCAGCTGCACCGCCATGTCGCCGCCATTCTCGATCCGGACATGATAGGCCCAGAACCAGCGCCCCTTGCCCGGCTCCGACTGCTCGGGGAGGAAGCTGACCGAAACCCTCACGGTGATGTCGCGGGTGGTCGCGGCGTGGGGGAAGAGCTCTTTCACAGCCGCTTACTCTTACGCGCGCGCGCCGCGGTCAACCGGCCATGCGCCTGAGTCGCTCGACCAGCCGCTCGCGGGCGGCCAGCACGTCGGCCTGGCGCTCGGTGAGCAGGTCGCGGGCGAGGCGTTCGCCGGTAAGGCGCAAGCCTTCCCGGACGGTCTTGGGGAAGGACAGAAAGTCCTCCTCGTCGAGGCCGAAGCCCAATTCGCCCAGCACCAGCAATTCGTAGCGGACCAGGGCCGCGGCCCAGCCGCGCGCGCTCGGCGCCGCTTCGATCGCCGAAAGGAGGCCGTCGAGGCCCTGATAGACGCGTGGATAGGCCTGGCCTTCGGGCAGCGCCGCCGCGGTGAGCGCGGTCGCCCATTCGATCCCGGCCGAGGCCAGCGGTTCGGAGAGGAGGAAGGCGCGGCTGTGGATCGGCTCGACCGAAAGGAAGGCGAGCTGCTCCTCGGTACGGGCGCGATACTCGGCCTGGACGAGGTTGCCCGGCACCAGGACCGGCCTCAGCCGCCGCGACTTGCCGCCCCGAACATAGCCGGCCTGGAGGCCGTCCGCCGGCGTCAGCGCGCGCACGATCGCGCCATGCTCGCCATGGGCGCGGACCGCGCAGATGATGGCCTGGGTCTCGATCCGCATGGGCGGCGCAATGCATATCAGCGGCGGAACGCGCGCGCGACTCCCTGGAGGCCGAGCCTGGCGAGCAGCCGCTTGGCCAGCGCCACGGCGCCGTCGAACCCGCCGAGCGCGCTCGCCGTGAGCAGATTGGCGGCGGTGGGACGCAGCAGCAGCAGATCGACGCTGTCGATCCCGCCGGTGGCGAACTGGCGCTTGTGCTGGCCGTCGCCCTCGGCGAAGTCGAACCAGCGGAAGCGGCCTTCCGCCATCAGCATCCGCATCGCCTCGAACTGGAGGACGATCCCCGGCGACAAAGCGGCATGTTCGGGATCGTATCCGAGATAGGCGTAGATCAAGGTGTCGCCCTCGGCCGGCGCGTAGAGGTAGGCGACCGGCTTGCCGAGCAGGAAGAGCACCCAGCCGCGCAGCGCGTCGCGCCGCGCCAGCGCGCGCATCTCCTCGAGCGCCCCCGCCGACAGGCCGGCGTCGAGCAGGCGCTCCTGATAGGTCAGCCCGGAGACGATGCGGGCCTGGCGGTGGAACTCCTCGACCTCGAGCGGGCCGCTGAAGCAGCGCACATCTATCGCGCCGCCCGCTTCCTCGGCGAACCGGCGCAGCTTGCGCTTCAGGGTGGAGCGGGTCTTGGCGGAGAAGCCGGCCAGATAGGCGTCGAAACCGCCGTCGAGCGCCGCGAAGCGACGGGAGTAATGCTGCCGGGCGTGGCCTCTGAGGCCGCTTTCGGCCGCCAGCCGCGCCGCCCGGTCGCGGGGCAGGCCGCGGATGAAATAGCCGTCCGCGCGCGTCGGCAGGCCTGGCAGGCGCGCGGGCGCGCCGGCGATCGCCTCGGCCAGCGGCAGCGAAACCCGCACCAGCCGCCGGCGCAGGCGCCCGACCGTGCGCGCGCCGACGCGCAGCGGCAGCTCGACAAGCGAGGCGCTGCCTTCATACGACATAGGGAATGACCTCGAGCGCGATCATGGCCGTGCCGGTGGCGGCGGTCAGCGCAGTGGCCGGCCGCTCATAGCGCGCGTCGCCCCACAGCTGCTCGGCGATCCGCCGCGTCCGCTGCAGCGGCCGGCCGGCGAGCGGCCGGGCGTCGGCCCGGAGCGCGAGGCCGCCAAGATCCGAGAAAAAGGCGGTCGGCAGCTGGTCGCGATGCCTGGCGAGATAGGCACACAGTCCGGTGAACCGGTTCAGCACCGTCCGGTTGACCCGGCGGCCGTCGCGGGTGGCGAGCTCGAAGCTGTGGCTGACGAT
>DASQFO010000456.1:0-5598 GCA_035633095.1 Allosphingosinicella sp.
GGCGATGGCGGGGATCGGCACCTCGGTCGGCAGCACGTCGTCCATGACATGATCGTCGCGCAGATAAGCGTGGGCGAGGACGTAGTCGCCGATCGTCTGGCTGGGCCTCAGGCCGCCGCAATGGCCGATCATCAGCCACACTTCGGGCCGCATCACCGCGAGATGGTCGCAGATCGTCTTGGCGTTCGAGGGCCCGACGCCGATATTGACCAGGCTGATCCCTTCGCCCCGCGACGCGACCAGATGGTAGGCCGGCATCTGGTGCCGCCGCCACCCCCCCTCGGTGACCTGGAGCACCGCGTCGGGCGTGTCCTTGGTGACGTAGACGTCGCCCGACGCCGAGAGGCCGCGATAGGGGCTGTCTGGCCGCTTCAGCTCGTCGACCGCCCAGCGCACGAACTCGTCGACGTAGCGGACGTAATTGGTGAACAGCAAATAGCGCTGGGTGTGCTCGGACGGGGTGCCGGTATAATGCCGGAGGCGCGCCAGGCTGAAATCGACCCGCGGCCCATCGAACAGGGAGAGCGGCCGCGGCGCCCCCGCCGGCAGCATCCATTCGCCGTCGGCGATCTCGTCGCCGATATTGGCGAGCTCGGTGGTCGGGAACCAGAGCGCGAGATCGAGCGCCTGGGCGCCGTCGAGCCTGAGGTCGTCGGTGCCGTCGAGCACATAAGGATAGGGAATCTCGCTCGTCGAGCGGCCGACCGACACCTCGACGTCGTAATCGTTGATCAGATAGGTGAGCTGCTCGGTCAGATATTTGCGGAAGAGGTGGGGGCGGGCGATGCTGGTCGCATAGCGGCCGGGGTGGTTGAGGCGGCCGAACGAACGCGCCGGACTCGCCTCCGCGGGGCTGTAGCGATAGTCGATCCGGAGCTCGGGATAGGCGAACAGGCCGGCGGCGCGTTCCTTGGGGTCGGGCCGCTCGCCGCTCTTCAGATAGCGCGCGAGCGCGTTTCGCAGGTTGGCGACCGATTCGTCGTACATCTCGCGAAGCCTGTCGATCACCCGCGGGATGTCTTCTACGCTGGTCACGGCCCCCTTTGCTTCCCTGTTCATCGGGGGTCATTTCCGCTTCTGGAGCGGCCATGTCAAACTATGGGTCCGCACGCGACGCCGCCGCCGGATCAGGCAGGGCCGTAAAGCCGGGTCCTGAGCCGGGTTTCGCCGCACGCTTCGAGGAGCTCGCGGACCGCCGCAGAGGCGCCGGAGATGCGGAAGCTGAGGTCGAACGGATGGTCCTCGACGTCGCGGGCGCGGATGACCAGCCGCTCCGCGGTGATCAGCCCGTGCAGGAACCGGCCGACCCGCGAGCGTCCCGCAAGGATTGCGCCGCGATCGCGCACATCCCAGATATGGCGGCGCGGCCGCTGGGAATCGAAGCGGTAGACGATCGGGCGCTCCGGGCTGAAGAAGCTCCCCCGCGCCATCCAGTGCGGCGAGCTGAAGCTGACCCGCACGCCGTAATGTTCGGCCCGGTCGCAGGACAGGGTCAGCCGCTGGCCGGCGTCGAGGAGGGTCGCGCTGGCGCTGACCGAATCGGTGATCGCGTCCCGGACCACTTCGACGGTGATCGGCCGGGGGGGCGGCGCTTCGACCGCCGCCAGGGCCAATGCTGCGAAAAGCATAGAACAAGTCTCCCTTGGCGGCCCAGATAGATGCCGCGGTCGCGCACGGCAACCTCGCCCGGTCGAATTGCGCTCTCAATGCAAAGCTTTGGGTTGCGCCATCGCGCGGGCGCGCCTAAATCCCCGCACCAAGACCGGCCGCTCCGCAAGGGGCGGCCCTTATCGTTTCTGGAGGACCAATTGGCCCAGCCGCTCATGCCCCACGCGACCGCTTCCTGGCTGGTCGACACCACCGCTCTGACCTTTCAGCAGATCGCCGAATTCTGCGGCCTGCACATCCTGGAAGTGCAGGCGATCGCCGACGATACCGCCGCGACCAAGCTCACCGGCCGCGATCCGCTGCGCTCGGGCGAGCTCACGCTCGAGGAGATCGACCGCGGCCAGAACGACCCCGATTACAAGCTCCGGATGCACCGCGAGCCCGACCAGGCGGTGCGCACAAAGGGGCCGCGCTACACGCCCGTTTCCAAGCGCCAGGACAAGCCGGACGGCGTCGCCTGGCTGATCCGCAATCATCCCGAGCTTTCCGACGGGCAGATCGGCAAGCTGATCGGCACCACCCGCACCACCATCCAGGCGTTGCGCGAGCGCACCCATTGGAACATCGCCAACATCCAGCCCAAGGATCCGGTGACCCTGGGCCTGACCTCGCAGCGCGAATTGGACGCCGCAGTGGCCAAGGCGGCCAAGGCGGCCGGCGCCGAGGCGCCGCGCGACACGACCTTCAACGAGGACCGCGAGGCGCTGATCGAGGAGCTGCGCGCCGAGCGCGAGGCCCACGTCCGGGAAGCCGAAGCAGCGCTCGCCGCCGAAGCCGAAGCCGAAATCGGTGAGGCCGAGCCCGAGCCCGAGCCGAATGCCGAAAACATCTTCAAGAGCTAAGGGTCCGGACCCTCGAGCCGAGCCGGCGACGCCGGACGCCTCACTCGCCGCCGAGCCCTATTCGCATAAGGGGCTGACCTATCCGCTCGGTCGCAACGGGCCGGGCGCGGGCGAGATCATCTCGATTTCCGAGGGCGTCGGCTGGACCCGTTCGCCGGTGCCGGGCTCGCTCAATCATATCAATCTTTGGATCCTCGAGGATGGCGGGGGCGTGGCTCTGGTTGACAGCGGCCTCGACATCCCGCCGGCGCGCGAAGCCTGGGAGGCGCTGTTCGCGGGGCCGCTCGCCGGACGCACTGTCACCCGCGTGATCTGCACCCATTTCCACCCCGATCACCTTGGCCTCGCCGGCTGGCTCGGCATTCGCTTCGGGGTGCGGCTGTGGATGACGCGCGGCGAATGGCTGTTCGCGCGGATGCTGACCACCGACGTGCGCGATACGCCGCCCGCGGAGGCCCTCGCTTACTGGCGCGCGGCGGGCTGGAGCGAGGAACGGATCGCGGAAGAAGCGGCGAAGGGATGGGGGCGCTTCGCCTCCGTCGTGAGCCCGGTTCCGGTGAGCATGGTCAGGATGCAGGACGGCGACCGGATTGGAATCGGCGGGCGGATCTGGCGGGTCGTGATCGGCAGCGGCCATTCGCCCGAACATGCCTGCCTCGTCGATGACGAGGGCAAGCTGATGATCGCCGGCGACCAGGTGCTGCCGCGAATCACCTCGAACGTCTCGCTGAGCCTCAGCGAGCCCGAGGCCGACCCGCTCGGCGAATGGCTGGCGTCGATCGAAAAGCTCAAGACTCTACCCGACGATCTGCTGGTCCTGCCCTCACACGGCGAGCCCTTCACCGGCCTCCACGCGCGGCTCGACGCGTTGGCCGAGGGACATCGCGGCCGGCTCGACGCGCTCCACGCTTTCCTCGCGGAGCCGCGCCGCGCGCTCGACTGCTTCATGATCCTCTTCGGCCGCAAGATCGAGGACGGCTCGCTGGGCCTCGCCACCGGCGAAGCGATGGCGCATTTGCGGCGGCTTGAGGTGGAGGGCAAGGTGGTACGCGAGGTGCGGGAGGGCGTTTGCTGGTACTTGGCCAAGCCCTTCCGGCGATGATCGCCATCTGCTACTCTCTCTTGCGCATTACTTGCGCGACTCGAAAGAATGGATGATAGTCCGCCCGCGTCGCAAGATAAGAGAAGGAGCGGCCGTGCAGATTTCGAATCGTTTTCGGCAGGCCGTGATTACATTGGCAGCTGTTCTTGCCGTCGCCTGCGCACCACTAATCGCCGGTTACAGCCTCGAAGCTTATCGTTATGCGACCACGCTCAAGGCTGAGACGCTCACATTGATGGCGGAAGCGGACGAGCCGTTCGCGCAGCATGCCGAGGAGATACGGACCTTGAGAACCCGGCTCCTGGCGGCGCAAGAATTCGCCGCCGGCATGCCGATGAACCAATTGAGCGCCCGCCAGTGGCGGATCATGAATGATCCGGACGGCGGCCTCGCTGGTGAGTTTTGGGTTGTGTGGGAACGCCAAGGGACGATCAGCACAGCGGCGCGCGCCGTCCAAATCCAGCAGGTGTCGAGCGGGTTCGACGAGATCATCTGCCTGGAAGCGAACAAGGAAAAGAACACGCGCTGCGTGCCGGCGCAATAGGCGGAGGCTGAGCTGTGTCTCAATTTGACGATTTTATCGATGCGGTGAAAGAGGGCGCGACGCCCCTCGTCAGCGACTTTGTCGGCGGCTTAAGGGACGAAGCGCTGAACGACATCACCTCTTTTCTCGCCGCCAAGGCGCGCGACCTTCAGGAATGGACCGCGTTGCTGGCGCGCGGCGAGATCACGCAGCTCGAATTCGAGATGATGGTCAAGGGCGCGAAGTCGCTGCTCGAGCTGCGCGGGCTTAGGATCGCCGGCGTTCAGCTGGCACGTCTGCAGCGGCTGCGAGACGGCATTATCAATCTGGTGATCGACAAGGCACTCGGCACTTTCCTGCCCTAACGCGTCGCTCCGCTTGACCCTTGCTCCGCCTGGCGCCAATGCTCGGCCGATGGCGGACGAAACATCGGACGTTGCCGAGCTCTCCTTCGAAGCGGCGCTGAAGCGGCTCGAGGAGATCGTGCGCAAGCTGGAGAGCGGCGAGGCGTCGCTCGACGAGGCGATCGCGCTCTACGGCGAGGGCGACCGGCTCAAACAGCAGTGCGAGGCGCGTCTCGCGGCGGCCCAGGCCAAGATCGAGCAGATCCAGTTCGGGCCGGGCGGCAGCCCGTCAGGCACCGCGCCCTTCGGCGGCGAATGACCCTGGCGGCCGCGCTCGATGAAGTCGGCGCGGGCATCGATCGCGGCTTCGACGCCCTGCTCGCGACCCCCGCCGACGCGCGCGGCCGGCTCTACGAGGCAATGCGCTACGCCGCGATCGGCGGCGGCAAAAGGATCCGCGCCCTGCTGGTGGTCGCCGCCTGCGATCTGTTCAAGGTCGACCGCGCCCGCGCCATGCGGGTCGCGCTCGCGGTCGAGTGCATCCACGTCTACTCGCTGATCCACGACGATCTGCCGAGCATGGACGACGACGATTTGCGGCGCGGCAAGCCGACCCTGCACCGCGCCTTCGAGGAATCGACCGCGATCCTGGCCGGCGATTCGCTGCACGCGCTCGCCTTCGAGATCCTCGCCGACCAGGCGACCCACGAGGATCCGTTCGTCCGCGTCGAGCTGGTCGCCGAGCTCGCCCGCGCCTCGGGGCCGGCGGGCATGGCGGGCGGCCAGATGATGGACCTGAGCGCCGCCGACATGGGCCTCGACCTCGCCGCGGTGACCCGGCTCCAGCAATTGAAGACCGGCGCGCTGATCGGCTGGTGCGTCGAGGCGGGCGCGATCATGGGCCGGGCGCCGCTCGAGGGCCGGACCGGCCTGCGCGGCTATGCCCGCGACGTCGGGCTCGCCTTCCAGATCGCCGACGATCTGATCGACCACGAAGGGCTGGAAGAAAGAGCCGGCAAGCGCGTCGGCAAGGATGTTGCCGCCGGCAAGGAGACCTTCGTGTCACTGCTCGGGCCACAGAGAGCGCGCCGGCAGGCGGAGCTCTTGACCTTGCAGGCG